>JAHEEB010000012.1 GCA_024640925.1 Bacteroidota bacterium
CAATCATTTGTAAGGTACCATTATCGGAAGTAATTTCAGTAGCATCGCCAGTACCTTTTATAGTAATGGATGTTGGAAAAGCAACAACTCCTGTTATCTGAATAGAAAGAGTATCTTTAAGTGAAGGATCAATTTTTGATACGGCAACCAGTTTAACATCACCGCTTGCTAAAGGAACAAATACACCGTTATTTATCGAAGCTGCACCGGTACCGGCAATAACTATCCATTCAACACTGTTATCGGCATGAGTAGGAGTAGTAAGAACACTGTAATTGGCAATGGAATTTACAGTGTCAGGACCATAAAGTTCAATTGAAGTAAGAGTAATTATTTCTTTAACCTTTATGTTGTCGATATACGCATCGAATCCTACAGGTGTAGCAGCATCGCCTAATCCCGAAAATACTTTGTTAGCACCATAATACTGGTCTGTTTTGAAAAATGTTCCGTATTCATATGTAGGATGGGTAACATTTGTTTTACCAGTTGATGAATCTACAATGAAAGAGCTTACTGTATCATCAATTGTAATATAACGAACATAATTATCCCCTACCTCCGACCAGGGTTCTTCGTTTGTACGAACGGTTATTTGTCCTTCACCGGCAGCGCTTGAGGCAATTGCGTCCATGGTTACACTGTGATAAACACCTACATTGGCATTAAACAACAGATAGAAATTTGCACTCCACCAATCAGTGGAAGTAGCAACTTTATTAATATGAATGGAATTGCCATCGATTTTATCCGTGCTGTCAATTACTATTGTTGCAACCGCATCATTGGTATTTAACCAGAACCCATCGTAGGTTCCATGTTCAAGATCGCCGCCAGGGATAAGGTTACCATCCCAGTTGGTTTCATTCTGAACAATACTTATATCATCAAGAAGAATAACTGCTCCCGGATGTTGCTGACCAAAATGAAAGGACATTTTAAAGTTCCAGTCGGAATAGGTTGCTACATCACTGGTAAGAATGTTCCCCGATGTGTCAATTTTAACCCAACCACGGTACAAAGCAAGCCATGGAGCATGATTTTGTGAGAACTCAATATATATCGAATCGGTTTTAAACCCTTTTGCTTTAAAACTAATCTGATAACTGTTGCCTTTAAAAATTGGCTGGTAAAAATCGAACATTACATCGTAAGTGTTTACAAGGGAGTCGACTATTACGAATTTTGCAGACTTTGTGCCTGAAATAACACTATCGCTTTCGGTAGCTGAGATAAGAACAGATGTAGAAGCAGTATAGTGCCAGTTTTTAAGGCCATCTTCAAACCTGCTGTTTGCAACCATATTTCGCTTTTGTCCAAAAGCAGAAAAGGTTATTAGCAGACAAGAAAATAAAATAGTAATTTGTTTTAGCATGTTGTGAAATTTTAGAGTTAGTAAAAATTAAATGATGCATAAAAATATCAACAACATTTATGGTATAGGGTGGACAAAAACCTAAAAATGGAGGACTTTTGTATCCTGTTGATTTATCTATATACAAAACAGTTACATGTTTTTATTTAGTCATTACGACTACAATTTATTTACCTTGCAATTTTTAATGCCTGGTTGATAAAAATGACATGGTATTTTATTAACTTGTATAAATACTTGAAGAAGATGATATATTTCAGATACCTGGATTAATACTTTTGTTCTAACCAGCAACAATTAAAATAAAACATCATGAAAACAAGAACATTTATTTTCATGCTATTTTGCCTGTTTAGTTTTACTATTCAGGCCCAGATTGATATTAAAGGAAAAATAAGAGATAAAGCTTTAGACAGGCTTGATCAAAAAACCGATGAGGGTATAGATAAAGCCCTCGACAAAACCGAAGAAGGCGTGACTGATGCAGTCAAAGAAACGAATAACGAAAATAAAAAGGAAGAAACTACTGAGGAGGATTCAAACCAGAATGAAGAAGGTGAAGCTACTCAGGAAGGTAAAGAAAGTTCAAAGAAACAGGAAGAACCCAAGTTGCAATCGTATACCAAATACGATTTTGTTCCCGGTGACAAGGTGCTTCTTTTCGAAGATTTCTCGCAGGATGCTATAGGCGATTTCCCGGCTCTATGGACAACCAATGGTAGTGGCGAGATACGCACACTAAACAATTACCCGGGAAACTGGCTTTGGATGAATTCCGATGGAAATGTCTATACATTAATGAAAGATTTAACCCTGCCAGATAATTTTATTATTGAATTTGATATGGTGGCAGCGCCAAAGGATGATGATCCAAATAATTCAAGCGTTGAATTAACACTCTATCAGGGCGAAGGTGAATTTTTAGATAATGCCTTATACCCTGGCACTGGCGGTTTTCATGTAAATGTTATGGTAAGAGGATGGTGGGTAAAAGGATATTCATACAATTTCGATCAAATGCCCGAAGGTGAAACAGAAATAGCTCCCATTGATGTAAACAAATTGAATCATGTAATAATCTGGGTTCAGAAAAGACGCTTGCGTATTTATCACAAGGGACAGAAAGTGTTAGATCTTCCTACTGTTTTATATACCGATGTAAAATATAACCGGTTAAGGTTCTCCTTATGGGGACAATATGGATTGCCATACATTACAAATCTCCGCATTACATCAGCAGCACCCGATACCCGCAGCAAATTACTCACAGAAGGGAAACTGGTTAGTTATGGTATTTACTTCGATGTGAATAAAGATGTAGTGAAACCAGAATCGTACGGGGCATTGAACGATATAGCTAAAGTACTGAATGAAAATCCTGCTGTTAAAGTGAAAATTGTCGGATTTACCGATAGCGACGGGGACGATGCTTCTAACCTCGACCTTTCAAAACGCCGTGCGGCAGCTGTCAAAAACGAATTAACAAAGACTTTTAAAATTGATGCATCACGTTTAGAAACGGATGGTAAGGGCGAAGGTAATCCTATAGCTCCAAATGATACTCCGGCAAACAAAGCACAAAACCGAAGGGTTGAGTTTATCAAACTTTAAATTCATATATTTGATGGTCAGGAATAATTAATTACATGCTTTAGAGCGAGAAGCCGATTTTCTTGATATGAAAGTTTTGCAACACTCACTGGAATATTGCCATTAAGGACATACCTTTTTTGAAGCAACGGATAAATCTTTAAAAGCAGATGATTGCTTTTCTGAAATTATAATTTGTTGTGAGAATGAATAGTTTTTTAGTGGAAGATAAAATCAAGTACAAAAGAATGATTAATTAAGAAGAAAATTTCAAATAGAAAAACTTCACATAACATGCTTATCGTAACACCCACTTTCAATTTCCACGGTCAATGTGAAAATGCCATTAATTTGTATCAGAAGGCATTTGATGCGAAAATTGGCTGTTTATTGAGATATTCTGATGCTGATAACCTTGATTGGAATACCCCATTAACAGAAGAACAGGCAAACTATATATATCATGCAGAGATTTATATTGGAGAACAGCGCATTATGTTATCAGACATTATAGAGTTTAGCCTTATTCAAAGCACTTCGCTATTTTTAACAATTACATTTGATAGCTCCGAAAAAGTAAAAAAGGCATATGAGGTTCTAAAGGATGGTTGTACTATTATCTATCCTTTGCATAGAACAACTTACAGTTCCTGCATTGTTGTCCTGGTTGATAAGTTTGGTTTTCGTTGGGGGTTAATGACTGAACAGGCTGATGCATAGGTATGTGTTTTGTATAAAACGAATTAATCTGGAAAAAAGAATTGAGTGTTTAAAATAAAGACACTATTTTGCATGCGATGATTAAGCAATATAACTTCCACAAAACAAAATATGGCGATGAGTTACTTATCGATCTCATTCCACTGGAAAATTTGCAGCCCTATATTGCCGAATACTCCACACATAGTCTTACATACTACGATATTACATTAATTTCCAACGGGCAGGGAACTTTTAGTATCGACCGGCAAAACAATCCAATCGAAAAAGGGCAGATTTTCTTTACGTCGCCCGGGCAGGTCCGCCATTGGAATTTCAATTCAATGCCTTGTGGTTATGTGTTAATATTTGAAGAAGAGTTCCTTTGCACGTTTTTCAACGATGCACAATTTGTGCAAAACCTTTCGTATTTCAGTATCGATGGCGCCCGATCATCAATAATGCTAACCCCGGCAGAATATAGCCAACTGGAACCCCTGATGCAAAACATATCAGACGAAATTTGCCGGTACCAAATCAAAGATAAGCATATCCTGAGGGCATTACTGTATCAGGTATTAATGCTTCTGAACCGCATGTACACGACTCATTATCCGGTATCGCATGGTAACCAGACAAACAGGTACATACAAAAGTTTGTTCGCCTGGTAAATACCAGCTATCTGCACAACCGTTCCGTCGATTTCTATGCCGAACAACTAAATATAACAGCGGGACATTTAAACGACCTTGTAAAACTGCACATCGGAATAAGTGCAAAACAACATATCATTAACCGAACAATGCTTGAAGCCAAACGCTTACTGAGCTATACCGATTTATCAGTCAATGAAATTGCAGCACATCTCAATTACGAAAACACTTCGTATTTCGTCAGGGCTTTTCGTAGCAACACCAGCCAAACTCCACTCCGTTTCAGAAAAAACGAAATCCACGAAAAGTGACATTTCTCCCTTGTTTTGTATTCTGTATAATCACTGAGGACTATCTATTTTTGCATTGTTAACATATCGGGTAAGCTAATTTCGTAAGCAAAATAATATTAAATACTTTTTACAATGAACAAACTCATTTTAACACTTTTCTCAATTATGGCATCAATTACATCATACGCGCAGAGCAATGAAGAGCTATCGGCAAAAATTATTGCCATGGAAAAAACAGCTTTGGAACTTTGGAACAACGGCAATCCCAGTGGGTATCTCGACATTTCGGCAAAAGATGTTGTCTATTTCGACCCTTTTATCGAGCAGCGCTTAGACGGCCTCGATAAACTCACTGCTCTGTACGAAAGCATACGGGGCAAGGTATATGTCGACAAATACGAAATGACAAATCCATTTGTACAATCTGTTAAAGATATGGCAGTGCTTACCTTCAATTTAAACTCTTATGTTGGCACAACTGTTCAGAAATGGAACTGTACCGAAGTTTATCGACTTGAAAGCGATGGTACATGGAAGATTATTCAAACCCACTGGTCGCTTACAAAGCCGGAATTAAATATTAAGTTTGTGGAATAAATAGTATGTTTCGAATTATAAAAAGCGAAGTAACCAACTTCGCTTTTTTCATTTTATAAATAAGCAAGCTCCATGTAAGCGGGAATATTTTTCATTGTCATCTATTTTTTTGTATTGAAAAAATATCTATATTACAAGATATAAATTTAATTTTTAAAACTCAGTAAAATGAAAATGCTTAAACTCTCTGTAATTGTTTTAATAACAGTATTAATTGCTTCATGTAAAGGTGAGGCTCCAAAAACAGATCAACAACCGGGTGATGATTCAACAACAGTAGCTACAAATGAAGAAGTAAAATCGGGCAAATTCGGTATCAAATCGGGTATTGTTGAATACACAACCAAGATGATGAATATGGATATAAACCAGACTATAACTTTTGATGATTTTGGGGCTAAACAATTGACCGAATCCATAATGGATTTTGCCGGAACAAATATGAGCACAGTTACTCTTATGAAAGATGGTTATATATACACATACGACCTTAACTCTAAAATTGGCACCAAACAAAAAATGGTTGGTATTAACGGAGCAGATATTGATTTCCGGAATCTTACAGCCGAAATGGAAAAACAAATGAACATCAAAAAAGAAGGCAAGGAAGATTATGCAGGAAAAACATGTGAAAAATACTCAATCGACTATAAAGAAGGAAGCATGAAAGGTACTTTCCTCGTTTGGGAAGGTATAGCACTTAAAACTGATGTTGAACTATGAAAATGCAAATGGCTTTAAAAAACCTTCAGGAAAATGTTAGTATTCCAGCCGAAAAGTTTGAAGTACCCGCTGATATTAAGATTACTGAATAGCAAATAATACCTCTCATTTTATAACTTATTGAGAGAATAAATAACCTGCAGGTTTCACAAATTACATATGTAATTCGAAAGAACCTGCAGGTTATTCATTTTATGACGATACTATTCGACATAGATTTGTAACTTGAGATACAAAAATTGATGATTTAAATCCACGAAAAAGGGGATATATTTTGAATAATCCAACATTACTTTTGATCTGTTCAAACCGATAAGAATAAGGATTAATGAAAGTTAAAAATGGCAGCATTGACTTACAGGAATAAAAAGAACGTATTATCAGTAAAAAAAGTTAATTAATTACTAATTTAAATGAAAATACAATCTTTAAATTAAATCTTCACTCTTATGAAACACGTTTTAATTTTTCTATTGGTAATCATGTTCTTTGGGTATACAAAGAACGTCAAAGCCCAGCAGGCAGAACAGAAAGTGCTTGTTACGCTTCAAAGCAACGAAGATATTGTGTATAATGAATCGTGCATACCTATGTCCTTTACCCAGGGAAATCTTTATCTGGTTACAAAAACAGGAGATCAAATATTTACTTATGATAATAGTGGTAAACAAGGACCTTTTAAAGATTTCAAATCGGCAAATATTAAAGCTTGTAAGTTGGAAGAGAAACCCGAAAATATTTGTTCTGTGATTAAAAAAGAAGAACAAGCTCAAAGTCAATATATTCAAAACAATGAAGATGGTTCCATAAAAATCGTTTACAAAGGTAAATCTTATACCGATTTTGCTCAGATACTTCAGGTGGCAACATCTTCGGATGGGAGCAAAATTGCTGTAACCGGGTTAAACGCCAAGTTCGAACCTCTTTTTCTTTCTCCCGAAGGAAAAATGATTTCATTGAAAGGCGAAACACAACAGCTTGTTATTAGTCCTTTGGGAAACATAGCTATTGCTGCAATGAAGGGAGATAAAAACTTAAAGATTCCAACAGAAAAAGAAGTTGATTCTCTTTCAAAGCAACTAGAGCAAGATTTACAATCTATCGACTTCAGTAAAATGACCCCGGAAGAGATTCAGGCCTTTTCCGAAAAAATGGAAGGAAAATACGGAACTTCGGATACTGCCAGTAAAAATCCTGATTCTTATCTCTATTTGAACGATGGCAGGAAACTTGGTCCTTACAAATTTGGTGGGTATACCAGTGAAAATCCTGCATTTTGCAAAACAGGAGGTGAAAACTGGTATTTTATTGCACAGAATAAATTGTATATCAATGGAACAATGGTGAAAGATTTTGGTGAAACATCAGTCACTACCTGTGATGTTTGGATTTCGCCAGATGGGAAAAGATATGCAGCATACATGAACTACGAGAAGGTTTTATTCAGCGATGGGCAATCATACCCTTTCCCCTTCCAGATTAAAACTGAAACGGAAAAAGGGAAAGTATATCTGATTTGGATAGGTCTCGATTCAAAAAAACAGTTGATTCTGTACAAAAAAGCTTTATAAGAACTAAGTCTTGAAGTATAAAGTAAAAATATTTCTATTGGTGGGTATATTCCTCCTCGCGGCGTTTAAAAACCCAGAGGAAGACCTTCCCGTCCAAAAATATGATTATGCCGGCATTTTTCGAACTGAGTATGAGAATGCCTGCTCATTTATAAACAACAACAATAATAACAGTCTTATTTACATAAAATATGGTATCTCACCGGATTTTGCTTGGGCCATAGTATTCCCGGAATTAATGCGATTCAATGTTTTAAAAGATAAAATTGAAACAACTTCTTTATATACGCTTTATGTTAATTTTGGGGACAAATATGCCGATTTTTCTGTGGGAGCCTTTCAGATGAAGCCTTCGTTTGCTGAACGAATTGAAAAAGATTACCTGAAAGAAAAAGAAAAACTTCAACTTGTTCCAAAAATATTATTCGATACGGCAAATACATCTGGTGCCCGAACAAAACGTATTTACCGACTGGAAAATAGTGTGTGGCAGGAATATTACCTTGTGTTATTTATTAAACTTTTAGAATTAAAAAATGCAGATATTCATTGGGATTCGATGTCTGAAAAACTTTTGTTTTTCGCTACTGCTTATAACTATGGGTATTGGAGAACATTTGAAGATATTTCCTCTGCAAAATATTTAAAGCACTACCATACAAGTCTGATTGCTGATTTAGCACCATCATTGTATTCCTACTCGTCAATATCACAATATTATTTTGATAAGCAACAAAAGAAATAAATGAAATTATATGAATATAAAACTGAACAAGAATTATAAAGAGCTGATATCCATGGGTAATTTTATTTTTTCCTTATGATAAAACAATTGTATTTTGAGTGGAACACTTAAGTTATTTAAGGTTTTTGTGGATTTTATCATAAAAATTACAACGGATTTGACTTTTTACTAAAAAAATTTCTTAAATTATGTACGAAAACTAAAATAAGAAGATAAACATTTAATAATTCTATAACTAAAATTAAAAACTATGAATTTAATCGAAAGAGCAAAAAACATCATCATCAAACCTAAAGATGAATGGAATGTAATCAGCCAGGAAACAACTTCGGTAACCAGTTTAGTTACTGGCTATCTTTTAATACTTGCACTTATACCAGCTATAGCTGTTTTTGTAAAACAAGGACTTATTGGTTATAATGTGCTTGGTGTTCATGTTGGTAGTATTTCTGGAGGAATCAGGTCGGCTGTCGTTTCTTACATAAGCAATGTGGGTGGCGTTTTCCTTTCAGCTTTTATTATTGATATTCTTGCAACAAGCTTTGGTTCACAAAAGAATTTTACTAAGGCTATGCAACTTGTAGCCTATTCATTTACACCAATGTTTATTGCAGGTATATTCCAAATGATTCCTTATATGGGATGGTTGGCAATTGTTGGTTTATATGGGTTATATATTCTTTATCTTGGTATGAAACCAATGATGCAAACCCCTGATGATAAAATCACAGTATATTTTGTAATAAGTCTTATTGTTGTTATGGCAGCCTATTTTATCCTTTCCCTGGTTCTTGGAGCAATTTTACTTGCTGGTGCCGCAGCAACTGCAGGTGCAGCACTAAATCCTTATTGATAACAAGCAGATTGCATTTAATAAACCGCAAAAAATTTATAATTGTCAAAATACCCGCTGTTGAGGCGGGTATTTTTTTGTTTTTCATTAGTTAGGTCTGCCCAAAGTTTAATGACTTCAGAGATCAAATGTGTATAGAAATTTATTTTGAAAATGAATTTTGACCTTCGAGGTAAATATTATTAAACCCTCAGGGATAAATTCTAGCGATGCAAGGTTATTGACTTATTTTGTAAAACCTCAGCAGGCACTGGTTAACAAAAAGACCCAACAAGAGTTTAAAACTCTTGTTGGGTCTTAATCATACCAACTAAAATATTTCTTTATTCTTTTAATACCATGTCAATACACATCACAGCAGCAAGAATCAAGATTCGCATGCTACTGTCCTGAGGCATATCTTTATTGATTTCAAGAATATAATTATCTGCAGAAGTAAACATTTCCTTACCTAGTCCGGCCCATTTCTTAGTAACATGAGCGAATTCAACTGTGTCGCGGACAAATTTAAAATCCCAACCTGTCCATTTTCCTTTAAGGGTGCACAAAACCTGGTCATTTGGATCAAGTACGTCAAATTTGCCTCCAATAGAGAAAAACTTCTGTTTAAATCTGCCGACTAAGTTTTGGTTTTCGTCTAAAACATCAACCTTCGAAAGAATGAACGTAAACCCTCTTTTTACTGAAATTACTGGTTCTCCGCCCGCAGTTTTTATTTCAATATGGAAAGGGGTCATTCGTTTATAATCAGTAAAACGGAACATTTTTGTAAAAAATCCCAGTTTCTCTTCACGACAAGTCATTATCATTTCGCTGGTTTCCGGATTATAGATATCGAAATTGTTGGCTGCTTTGAAAATGCCAACATGTTCTTTGATGAGATAAAGATTTTGATTTAAAATTTTATGCATTTTATTTTAGTTTTAAAATATTGTTGCTTTTTTATGCCGAAAAATACTAAAAAAAATTGAAGAACATGTTAAATATAAACTATTACCCGGAAAATCATTGTTTATAACACAAAACTGATCACTAATCACTGATCACTGATCACAGATCACTGATCACAGATCACTATTCACTCACATATTTCATGAATAAGGTCATAAGCTTTTGCTTGTTCTTCAGGAGTAGAGCAGTAGGTTACAACAACCAGCTTCATACCTGGTACCCAGAGTCTTTTAACTTGTTGTTCAATGGTATCCAAATCGCCTACTATACGTGCATTTAAAACAATTCCTGTATTTGCAAGACAATGAAAGGCTTCCAGATCTGAAATAGCATCGGGATCAGTTTCTGGAGAGAAAGCTCCATCTGCCATCAGCAGTCCTTTAACGTTTTTCTCAACCGAAGGCGCTGCTAATTCGAGGTATTGCTCCGGAGAAATCATTAGAGCATTGTCATCGCTCATTCCCAGTCCCTTCCAGCAGGTTGAGGATGCAAAACCATGACCAGGGCAGGCCAGAGCATCCCCTATAATCTTAACCTGTTCCTTATTGAAATTTAGTGACAGGTTGGCAAAAATATCAAAGAGATGGAGAACTTTTTCGGGTTCTGTTAGAAAACTCATTAAAAACTGGTCCAAAGGAAGCAAATGACCCACCATATTCAAAGGCGACTGTGTATCGGTCAATGATATAGGTAGTTTCCCTTTTGTTTTCTCCATAAAAAATTCTATCATCTGTAATGTGTGCTTGCCAATAGCCGTTGTTGTAACCTCCCGGGGTGTGCAGGAAATAACATCATCAAGAGAACTAAAAGAAGCTTTCATGGCAGGAGCATTGCCTTCAAGCCATATGTAATCGCTACCATAGGCACTAGCAATGGTTCCAATGCCATACCAGGGTTCTAAGAAATTAGGTATATCCGCTTTAAACAACATGCTTTTTTTCAGGGCACCCAACTGATTTTCCAGGGATGTTTTCATATCCCTGCAACCATAAGAAAAACATTCCGCAACTCGCATGCGCCTGTAAACCATCACCCCTGAAGATGATTTCCAAAAGGCATCGCATTTTTTATTCAGTGGTTCGGAATATTCAACATATTCGTTAAAATCAAATTTTCCGGGAGATAAGGGAACTACCTCTGTGGCTTGTGAATCGCTAATAGAAATATTGAATTTTTTCATAAATTCCCTGTTATACTTTTTGAATAATTTTCTCTTAGTTCCTCAACCGTTTTAAATATTGCATCAATCTTATCATCACTCACCTTGTCATCCATATTAATGCAGCATACTCCTGTTAGGCAGGGATTGTCCGAGTCATTCACTAACCTGGTAATTGTTGCCTTTATCTCATCCGCAGTCTGATGGATAATTTCCACGGGACTCAGCCTGATATTCAGGAATGTATTGGGCAAAAAACGTCGCAGCATTTTTATATCGCCACCCCAACCTACATCAAGAAAATCAAGATGGGGAATTTTGGCAAAACTTTCTGCCATCCGGTGCGGATCGGGACCGCAGTAGTGAATACCGAATGGCCTGTTTTTGCTCCAGGCAATATCATAGTCAAGCAGATAGGCTTCGTAATCTTCAGCCGATATCATTGTATGACTGCATTCAGAATGCAAAAATACCGGTTTTTCAAAATGCCTGACAACGCGGTTTACCGAGATAGAAGTTGATTTCGTTTCGGAACCGATTTTTGAGGTAAAAGAATTTATAACAGAAGCAATTTGATCGAAATACGATTTGACTTCTTCCGGAGAAAGCATCATATCCGTAAAAATCTGTTCTCCCCTGACATCGAGTGCAAGATTAAGTATTCCACCCCAATTAATATCACCGGTCAGATATCCGAATTTCTCTTTTAACGATTCAAGTAATTTAATTGTCTTTTCGAAGGCATCTGATTTTAAGACTTCATCTTTATCAAGAAACAGGTCTTCTCGTTTGGCAGGTATAACCTGGGGTGGATGAGAATCGGAGTAATTTACCTTACAGCCCATCATCTCAGAAAGCAGATATCCGGCAGCCAGATGAACCGCTCCAATCTCCGGGCTTTTTATATCTTTGTTTTTTCCTAACCCAAATTTACCCCATCGGTTGTATAAAGCCTTCTCCATGTGTTGTTCTTCCTCCACCCTTTTCATAGGATGGAAAAAGAAATCACTGTCGAAAGTTATACCTTCGTGTTTATTCCACCATTCCGGAGCCAGAACAATATCTACAGGCAATATATTTTGAACGGATATATAATTAGTTGGAGCTTTCATTTATTTTAAAATATGCTCAGAGATTAATAGAACAACCAATCGACGCCAGCTCCATCTTCAACTCCTATTCCGGCATCGTATGTGTTTATTTCCTGTCCCCCATCAATAAATCCTAATACCAGGCAGTTACCTTTTCCAAGCTGAAGGGTCTGTTCGCCAGGTTCATAGTTATATGTATAAATGTTCACAGGAAACAAACTATCAATAGTTAAAGCATTGGCAATGCGAATATCGGCTTGTCCACGGTTATTTGCACTGGCATTTGTCTCAAGAGTGGGCGGTTTTAATAACTTGTAACTATTCCCATTGAAATAACCCACCACCACTTTTATCTGTTTTTCCGAAGAGAAATGAATTGTAGTACCTTCATTAATCTGATTATCATAATTCAGCTTTAATCCTTTTAAGTTTTTTAATTCTGGGGCCACATCAAGTATTGTGTATTTCTGATCGGTATACACGGTATCACCTTTTTTCAATTCAAAAAAGCTGTAGGTTTTATCGAGCAGGGTAACATTTGCCGGAACTAATAAAGGCTTAGCACTGGTCGATGCATCACCCATTGTTTTCAGCTTGGCAATGTTTTTTCTGAAATTCTCAAGTTCCGTGGTATAATGTGGAAGGAGTTCTTCCCATGTTTTGTTTTTACCGTTAGTTCCTTCAATTGGAATCCGGCGTTGTCCGGTCTGCATGCTATTGGCATAGAGGTAAGTGTCCTTTGTAAGTGCTGTTAGTTCTTTGTAAACTTCAACACTTTTTTCAAGAAGGGGGAGAGCCTGTTCCAGGTCGGTTAGATTGTTTGAGTATTTGTATCTTAGAACAAGCATAGCAGCATTAACTTTGAGTGCATAAAAACGGGCAATGGCATCGTAACAGATAACATCATTTTTTAACCGGTTAAATTCCACTTTGTTCTTGTTTAAAAATGGTTCTGCTGCTAATATGGCTTCTTTTGCTAATCTCCCATGTTCAAGGACTTCCTGAACAATCTGAGGGGGAGTTTCACCAATATGAGCATCACCATTCCATTCCTTTTTTGCCCAGTCGACAAGGATTTCACCTTCAGGGCCGTTTGAATTATAAAAACTGCTATATACCGTCCATTTTTGTGGATTAACTAACTGGCTCATAAACATACCTAACAGAAGGGTCTGACGGTTACCATCAGATATTCCGA
Source organism: Bacteroidota bacterium (assembly GCA_024640925.1). Taxonomy (GTDB): domain Bacteria; phylum Bacteroidota; class Bacteroidia; order Bacteroidales; family UBA10428; genus UBA10428. The sequence goes on from JAHEEB010000012.1 coordinate 13,500, forward strand.
ATCGACGAAGGAGTTTAGGGGCAATTTGTCCTGATTCTTCATAAGCATTCAGGATATCTTGTCCATGACCTCCGCAACTGTAATATTTATCAAGTTGCTCTGCCCAGAATTTTACTTCCATTGGCCTATCTCGTCGGCAATTCCAAGCATAGCGTGCCCAGGCTTCATACCAAATCCAATCGCGATCGATTTGAAGCAGCCGCGGGTCGGTTTTGTCAGCAGTAAAAGGCCAATCCCAGTAAGAAGCTTGCGGATATAAATGCAATCCTCTAGCACCCTGAATATCATACATTGCCTGAACACTTTTCTGAATAAAGTCAGGAGACCCATAGCGGAAAGGTTCCAGGTTAGCAAGTATGTGAACATTTGAAATATGCAAAGATCCAAGCTTGCTTAAATCCTGGGGAATGCTTGCCCATGTTCCACGAGGTTCATAAGTTGTAAGCGATTCGCCGTTATATTTTTGCATGGTATACAAGTTCTTGTAAATAGGCAAGGCTTCTGCCATTACCTTTTGTGGTTCGGTATCGTGCCCTCTGAGAATTAAAGGAGGCTCTGTTTTTGTACCCAGGACAGTTAACCCATCCTTTACACCTGGAATAATTGTTTTTGTGAACCATTCAATATCATCTTCGGTAGTGTTTATTGCCTCTCCAAGACAGACCAATAATCCTACGTTTGGATATTTCCCTATGAATGCTGCTATTGATTTTCGTGTGTAATCGGAAATCAATGGAGATATTGGTCTGTTTCTATCCTGAGTTTTTATTCCGTTATGTTCAGCAAAAGGTTTGGAAACAATGATGTTATAAAACATTTGTATTACCCATATCCCTCTTTTATCTGCCTCGTGGGTGAGGAAAGAAAACATTTCCTCATTAAGTTTAAAAACAGAGTCACTGACCTCAACAGCATAAGGATAATCGTTGAGTTTTACCAAGGAAGCAAAGGGATGACCGTTCCACAGATACAACGAATTCATGCGGTTTTCCACCAGCATATCGAGGTATTTTATCCAGAGTGCTTTATCATAAAACCAGGGGAAATTTTCCGGGGTGTAAGGATATTCATATACATCGCGACCAGGCAGATATACTGTTTTTTGCAGTCCGATGCAAGTTCCCCTTAATACCATTTCCGGCTGATCGGTAATGTTAATATTCGCTTCAATTTTTCCGGTTTTATGAATGATATCAATTAATTCAAGACATCCATACAATGCTCCGGAAGCATCGGCACCAGCAATTAATATTGTGTTTTTTACCGAGATTATTGAAAAACCTTCTTTGCCAGGTTTTGCTGGAAGGTTAATATTACATTTTGATGCAATATCGAGAAGTATTTTATTATCATATTCACCAACAACAATCGATAGTTTTGTTTTTGAATTTTGATACTTCTGAGAAACTTTCACATCATAATTTACACCTGATAGCGACGTTCTGAGCTTTTCAACCCCAAAATCAATACGAGATGAAGTTTCTGTTTTTACAATGTTAACTTCTTCAATACCAAAGGCTGATACTGATAAAAAGCATAAGAGAAGAATTATTAAACGCATCAGTTCTTGTTTTTAATTATTTTAAGTGTGTGTATTTCCTCGTTGTTCTTAATGGTAAGATAGTATATTCCGGGCTTCAGATGATTAATGCCTATAGTTATTTGGTTTTTAGCTTTTTGAAACATTACCAACTCATTAAATTCTACCTCTCCTAACAAATTATGGATAATTACCACTGCGCCAGTATTCTTTTCCGCATCTACTAACAGATAAATTTTGTCATTAGCCGGATTTGGGTAGCATTTGATTGTCAGGTTGTTGATGTTGTTTGCAAAAACAACAGGAACATCAGTGGTATCGGGAGTATCGATAGTGTCTGGAACAAAAATGGTGTCATTGACAACTCCTCCGCAAAAAATTCCGATTTTCTTTTTCATGGAGCTTCCCGAGGCATCTGTGGTTTTAAAAACAAAAGACGCAAAACCATTTGAAACAGCATTGACAATTGCTGTATCGCTGTTAATGGAAACACTACAGTTTGTTTTTTCAATAACAGTGTATTCCGGACTATTTCTATATCCTCTGGAATATTGACTCAGATCAATTCTAAAAGGAATAGCAGCTGAAGCAAAGTAATGAGGTTCGGCCATCCAGTTTAAATAGTTGTCGAGTTGGGTATACCCATCCCTATCTGCATCATTATTAGCCTCGGAAAAATTACCGGCAAATGAATTCGTGTCTAGTCCAACGCTCTTTTCCCACCAGTTTGGAAGCCCGTCATGATCAGTATCCCAGTTTGAACCGCGGGTCATTTCAGGATAATCTTCCCAGCTTCCAACATCAGAATCAGCATCAGGCAGGCCTTTTAACCTGGTTTTGCTACCAACATAAGTATATGTGCTATCGAGCGTTTCATTGATAATCCTGATATCGTGATCGTCAAATACCGGTTGTGTACAACCCACATCCGATAAAACCGATTTGTATGCTTCCCGGGCAGTTTGAATTTCCGCATAAGAAGGGAAGAAAGGTTCGTCAACCCAGGGTTCGTAGCCGTCAGGGGTTCCGGTATAGATTCTTCCATAGGCTTGTGTTGTTTCATTAAATATGCCCGGCATAACATTACCAGCAAAATAATACTGTTGAGTTCCTGGAAAACTCTCATATTGAGCCTTAAGAGCATAATCAACACTGCTTTTCCAAGCAGGCCCAATTTTATAATAGTTATTTACAAAATTTACCTCGTGTGCACCACCATCAGTAACCCGTGAGTTCCAGTTATAGACAATGTTATTAAAAATATCAAGTCTTCCCGCAAAATTGCCATTTCCATCAAGTCCTCCGGCAAGGCTCCAGTTACGACCGGAACAGTGAGCCAAAAGATTGTGATGGAAACTGCCAATGTCGCCACTTATACTTGCTGCATATCCATGAGCTGTACCTTCGGGGTAGTTCTGATGTCCAGCTACATTCAACGCTTCGGAAATCAGAGTACGTTGCAATGTTATATTTTTTCCGCTACGCGAACTGAAAGCTTCATCGATAGTCCAGCTTATGGAGCAATGGTCGATTATGCTATAATCGCTGCCAGACATTCCCATACCATCGTATGTTGTGCCGGAACCTAAGCGAACTCTTATGTTGCGAATTATATCATCGTTTACTCCACTCATTCCGAAAGGAGCCTGGCGAATACAAATACCTTTCCCCGGAGCTGTCTGTCCGGCAACGGTAACATAATTATTATTGAGGGTTAACCTCGATTGTAAAGTGATGATTCCTGAAACAGCAAAAACTATAGTGCGGGGCCCGATATCATTAGTGATGGCTTCGCGAAGACTGCCTGGACCATTGTCATTAAGATTGGTTACTTCAACAACTTTTCCTCCTCGGCCACCAATAGCATATCTTCCATAACCTTCGGCACCCGGGAAGGCCAGTTGACGTGGCCTGAAATACCATACATCACCTTTAGTGACGTTGCCTTTGGA
>JAHEEB010000939.1 GCA_024640925.1 Bacteroidota bacterium
CCGGTTACTGAATGTGAAGTAACAAAGAAAACCAGGGAAGGAAAGATCAGTAATAAATCGATGATAAAACTAAGTTCGAAGGACAACCTGGCCGGGGTAAAAGGTATTTATTATCAAATAAATAAAGGTCCGGTTAAACTATATACCAGCCCTATTTCAGCAAAATCTATTGAAGGAAATCTTGAATCTTTCTCCTTTTACGCGGTTGATAAACTCAACAATAAAGAAGAAAGAAAAACAATCCCCAACCAATAACACTTAATTAATCAAGTATAGAAAATCCTGTATAAGGTACAATTGATTGAGGCATTAAAATACCATCATTAGTCTGGTTGTTTTCTAGAAGTGCAGCAACTATTCGAGGCAAAGCAAGGGAACTTCCATTAAGCGTGTGGGCAAGAATAGTCTTTTTCCCGCTTTTATCTTTATATCTTAGTTTTAGTCGATTGGACTGGAAAGATTCAAAGTTTGAAACGGAACTAACTTCAAGCCAACGTTGCTGGGCAGCAGAGTAAACCTCAAAATCATAAGTCAGGGCCGAAGTAAAGCTCATATCACCACCACATAATTTCAGTATTCTATATGGCAGTTCAAGTTTTTTAATAAGGCTTTCAACATGATTTACCATCTCCTCTAGTGCCTGGTATGAGTTTTCGGGTTTCTGAATCTGAACAATTTCCACTTTATCAAACTGGTGTAACCTGTTCAATCCCCGTACATCCTTACCATAAGAACCTGCTTCTCGTCTGAAACAAGGAGTATACGCTGTACATTTTACAGGAAAATCACTATCATTGAGTATAACATCGCGGAAGATGTTAGTAACTGGTACTTCGGCTGTAGGTATCAGATAAAAATTATCCAGGGTAGCATGGTACATTTGCCCTTCCTTGTCAGGCAATTGTCCGGTACCATAAGCGGAATCTTCATTAACCATATAAGGTGGAAGAAATTCCTGATATCCGGCTGCAATATTCTGATCGAGGAAAAAATTAATGAGAGCTCTTTGAAGGCGGGCACCTTTGCCTTTGTATACCGGAAAACCAGAACCGGTAAGTTTATTTCCCAACTCAAAATCAATGATATTATATTTTGATGCCAGATCCCAGTGGGGCATTACTTTATTTCCTAAAGCCGGCATTTCACCACCTTTACGCACAACAACATTGTCTTCTGGAGTACGTCCCATGGGTACCATTACAGAAGGCATATTTGGCAATTGTACAAGTATTTCGTTTAGCTTGTTATTTACTTCGTCCGATTTGGATGAAAGTTCTTTAATCCGTTCTTTAATTTCAACAGTTTTATTTTTAACTGTATTTGCTTCCTGCTGTTTCCCTTCTTTAAAAAGTATTCCTATTTCTTTCGAAAGTTGGTTCATCTCGGCTAAAAGCGCATCACTTTCAAACTGTAATTCGCGCCTGTTTATATCCAATTCAATTATTTGTTCGACATGTTTTTTAGCATCGAAATTTTTAATCTTTAGCCTTTCGATAACTAATTCCGGATTTTCTCGAAGAAGATTTAGCGTTAGCATACTATTGATTTCTTAATTTCTTAACAAGGGCAAAATTAAACAAACTTATAAAAAAAATCTCCTGTAATTAGTATTACAGGAGATAATGATAATAAAACCAAAAATATTATTTCTCAACTGGAATTACAGAAACGTAACTACGGTTGTTATATTTTTTACGGAATTCAACAGTACCATCGATTAAAGCAAAAATTGTGTGATCTTTTCCAAGACCAACATTTTTACCAGGATGGTGCTGAGTACCTCTCTGGCGAATAATTATGTTGCCAGCCTTAGCAGTTTGACCACCAAAAACTTTTACTCCGAGACGTTTACTTTCGGAATCACGACCGTTCTTGGAACTACCAACCCCTTTTTTATGTGCCATGGTATATTATTTTATAAAGATTATTCTACTTATTCCTTTTCTTCGACTTCAGCTTCTACCTTCGCTTTGGAAGCTTTCTTCGCTTTTCCGCCTTTAATATCTTCAATTAAGATTTCTGTGAAATCCTGGCGGTGACCGCTTAATTTCTGATATGTTTTTCTTCTTTTCTTCTTGAAGATTTTTACTTTTTCACCTCTGACATGGCCAACAACCGAAGCGGAAACCACCATATTTTCAACCATAGGCGAACCAACAGTTATTTTTCCATTATCGTCAACCAACAAAATGTTGTTGAAATCAACCTTAGATCCTTCTTGAGCATCAAGCCTATGAACATAAACCTTTTGGTTTTTTTCAACCTTGAATTGTTGTCCTGCTATATCAACTATTGCGTACATTATTTATAATATAAATGTTCCTGTTCTTAAAAATCGGATTGCAAAGATATAAATTTTGATTGAACTTCAAATGTTTCCTGAAAAATATTTTATCTATCATGCAAATATATTTCAAAATGGATACCTCAACATTTATTATGATACCTCAATATTGATTTGTTATACCAAATAATAAAACTGAGTTCTGCTTTATCGAGAGGGGGCCCGTAAACTCTGAAATTTCTTAGACTTGAAAAATGATGAGATCGCTAAACTATAATCCAGATT
>JAHEEB010000214.1 GCA_024640925.1 Bacteroidota bacterium
AAATTTTCATCGGCATAAATTCCATCTTTTTCATAAACCAGATGTTCATTATCCATGGATAAATATTTTCCTTCGTTTTCCTTGATAGCAGATATTTTTTCAAATTCAGGAAATTTTTCTTCCAGTAGTTGCGCGGTAATTGGGCTTGTATGAGGGGAAATGTCATTTCCGCCCATTACAAACATAGCTTTGGAGTAATGTAGTTGCACGCGATAAAGCCGATCGTAGTTTTTGTTGAATTTATCCCAACTCACTTCATAACGGATAAATAAAGCAATCAGAATAAACGCGGTAAAACCAATTGTAAAACCTAAAATATTGGTTATAGAGATACCTTTGTGTTTTAAAAGGTTACGAAATGATATTTTAAAAAGCGCAGAATTCATTTACTTATTTTACTTTAAAAGTTGGTGCTACTCATACTTCAGTGCTTCTACGAGATTTCGTATTATCGCTCACCAATTGGCTAACTAATAGTTTGTTCGATTTATCCTACCTTCTCCATTAGTATTTGACCATCGAACAGGTTAACAATGCGATGAGCAAATTCTGCGTCATGCTTACTGTGTGTAACCATTACAATAGTAGCACCTTCGGCATTCAGTTCAGAAAGGAGTTTCATTACTTCCAGACCATTCTTCGAATCGAGGTTCCCTGTTGGTTCATCGGCAAGTATTAACTTTGGACTAGTAACAACGGCACGAGCAATGGCTACTCTTTGTTGTTGCCCACCCGATAATTGCTGGGGAAAATGTTTACGGCGGTGACCGATTTTCATTCTTTCCAAAATAGCTTCGACTCTTTGCTTCCTTTCCAAAGCACTAATTTTGAGATAATTTAAAGGCAGTTCTACGTTTTCGTAAACATTTAGCTCATCAATCAGATTAAAACTCTGAAAGATAAAGCCAATATTGCCTTTGCGCAGATCGGTACGATTGTTTTCCTTGAATTTAGAAACTTCCACATTATCAAAAAAGTATTGCCCGTCCGATGGATTATCAAGTAGCCCAACAATATTAAGCAAAGTTGATTTTCCACAGCCCGAAGGCCCCATAATAGCAACAAATTCTCCATTTAAAACTTCGAAATTAATTGCGTTTAAAGCGGTTGTTTCAACTTCATCCGTACGAAACACCTTAGTCATATTCACTGTTTTAATCATAATAGTATGTGTATTATTATGTTATTTTAATATTACTTTTTCATTATCACCCATGGCATCGTAGCCCGAAGTTATAACTCTTTCTCCAGGTTCCAGTCCCTCAATAATTTCATAATATTGCGGATTTTGGCGGCCTATTTTTATATTTCTCTTTGTTGCAAATTTGCCCGATTTATCGATAACATAAATCCATTGTCCCCCGGTCGACTGAAAGAATCCGCCTCTTGCCACCTGCAATGATTCAACAGGTTGTCCTAATTCGAGTTTAATATAATATGTTTGTCCTGTGCGGATACTCTCTGGCAATGAATCGCTGAATATTAAATCAATTTTAAACCTGCCTTCGCGTACATCGGGGTAAACCTTTCTGATTCTAAGTTGTAAGCTGTCTTTATCTATATACCCGAAAAGTCCCTGTTTGATTCTTTCGATATAATGTTCGTCGACAAAAGCTTCTATCTTAAAGGATGTAAGAACATTTATCTGTCCTATACGTTGCCCCCTGTTTATCGATTGGCCTATTTCGGCATCTAGCATTCCTAACTGTCCATCAATGGGGGCAGCGATATCTAAACTGTTTAACTGTTCTTTAACAAGAACCAGATTTCGTTGCATGTTCTGTAGATTATTTGACAACTGTGAAATCTGAAGACTGCGGTATATAGAATCCTGTTGAAGTCGTTTCTTCATTAACTCAAAGGTCTTTTGAGCTATTTGAAAGTTTTCTTCCGATTTCAACAATTCTTCTTTTGGTATTAGTTTATCCTTATACAATTCATTGTTTTGTTCAAAAGCTCGCTTCTTCGAAAGTAATTCATAGTTGGCAGTGATTAATTCGCGTTCCACAGATAATTTATCCTGTTCCATCTGCAAATGAGTTTCCCGGAGAAAATTTGCTTTTTCAGCCAGCTGTGATTCGCTGTTAAGAATATTTAGAATTAAATCTTTGTTGCTTAACTTAAGTATTATATCACCTTTTTTAACCATGCTTCCCTCTTCAATAAGTCTTTCCTCAACTCGTCCACCCTCAACCGCATCCAGATAAACCGTAGATATTGGAGCTGCCTGGCCGGTAACCTGGATATAATCGTTAAACAATCCTTTAAACACTTCATCGACAGTAATTTTGTCGCTTTCTATATTTACGGTTTTAACATTTCCGGTGAATAGGAATATGCATAGGCATGCAATAACAATGGATCCGATAACCAGGTATTTCCTGTATTTTTTCTTAATCCAACTTTTATCTTCTATAATCTTATCCATATTCTATTTGTTATATGTTCAACCATTTTCCTGTTAAAATAAATTGTATGTATATATCTTTTAGTGCTAATTGCAAATTCGTACGGAGTAATTCGGTCTTAGCTTTTAAGAGTTCATTCTTCTGGATATAAAAGTCTGTTATGTTTATTTGTCCGATTGTTAATTTTTTTTCTGCTGTTTTATACGCTATTTCACTTTTTTCAAATTGTTTTTGAGCAGCCATATATTCATTTTTTGCAGTTTGCCAATCAATATAAACTTCATTTATTTCCTCCTCAAACTTTAATATATTTTCCAAATGTTCATTTTCTGCTTTTTTATATTCGAGACTAGCTGTACGCAATGTGTTTATTTTGTTAAATTTTGAAAATATAGGTATACTCAAACTTATACCAACATATTCCCCTGTATTGTTTTTAAATTGTTCATCAAAAGCAGTAGCTTCGTTGTTAGATGTTTCGTAATATTCTGTATTCCAGCCTGCGTACAAATTTAGTCGTGGAGAAAAACTTCCACGCATTTGTGCGACATATTTTTTAGCTGCAAGCAACTGGTTTTCAGTGATCCTAAGATCCGGTAGTTGGATTTTGGCCGATTCCACAATATATTGAGCATTTAAAGAATCTGAAATGGTAAATGAATAATCCGATGTATCGATTGTTAAGCTATCGGCAAACGGATAATTCATCGATGCTTTTAATGAGAGTATTGCTTTTTCTACATTGCCAGATTGTTGAACTAACAGAAAACTGTCTGTTGCAAATTTGGCGTTGAATTCGTAAATATCGCTTTCGGCTTTCCTTCCAACATTGATATACTTCTGTATTGAGAAACATTGTTCCTCCATAAGCTTTAAGTTATCGAGGTAAAGTGTGTAAAGACCTTTCTTTAGTATCAGATTGAAATATGCATCGATAACATTATATATCACAAGATTTTTTTGCTGTTCTACACGGTTGTTTTCTACTCTCAGGTTGTACCGCTCAAAAGCAATCCGGTTGCGTTGTGCAAATCCTGAAAAAAGAACAACAGAAGATGTAACATTATACGAGTTGCTGAGGTAACTGACATTAGAATAAGTGTTAGTAGCTGGATCGACCGCACGTCCAAAACTTTCATTCAGGCTTAATCCGGCATCCACCTGTGGAAGTTGGTTCAACTTTGCCTGGGAGTACTCAATCTTCTGAATTTTCTGATCTATTTCAGCATTTTTTAGAGTGATATTATTCTCAAGAGAAAAGGTTATACATTGGGTTAAATTCCAGACTTCTTGTCCTGAAAGTATTCGAACCTGTTGAGATAACAAAATGATAAATACTATTTTATTACGTAATTTCATTTATAATTTTTTTCTTTTGAAGTATTTCAGATTGTTTATCCAAACATGTGCCACAACACGTAACTATATGGTAATTAACTTTTAACTTCAAGAACAACAAGGTTGTTGTGTAAAATAAATTTACACTCATTGTATACTTTTTTACGATTATTGTATTATTGTTTAAAATTTTAAGATAAGAGAGAAACTGAAAAATATGAAAAGGGAAGGAAAGCTGCTAATAGCCGATGATAATAAGAGTGTACTGAATGCTTTAAGTTTATTTCTTCAATTTGAATTTGAAAAGGTAACAACCATTACAAATCCGAACAGATTGTTAAATGAACTTGAACAAACCGAATACGATGTAGTATTGCTCGATATGAACTATTCAGCCGGTCAAAATACCGGAAATGAGGGGTTATACTGGCTCCAGCAAATAAAGGAAAAACACGCTGATATTGAAGTTGTAATGTTTACAGCATATGGCGATGTAGAGTTGGCAGTTAAAGCCCTTAAAATCGGAGCCTCCGATTTTATTTTAAAGCCATGGGACAATGAAAAACTTCTGGCTACCCTAAAGACCTCGTTACGTTTAAGGAGGACCAATATTGAACTAAATGAACTTAAATCGGAACAAAAAGCTTTAAAGAAAGAGCTTAACCGAAATGAACGTGTTTTAATTGGCAACTCGCCTGCAATACAAAGAGTAATTGAAGTAGTAGAAAAAGTTGCCAAAACGGATGCCAACGTATTAATCACCGGTGAAAATGGAACGGGCAAGGAATTAATCGCGAAAGAAATTCACCATCTTTCTTCAAGGCATAACGAACTCCTGGTAATGGTTGATGTTGCATCGCTTACCGAAACTCTTTTTGAGAGCGAACTTTTTGGTCATAAAAAAGGTTCGTTCACCAATGCAATAGACGACCGCACCGGAAAGTTTGCCCTCGCCCATAAAGGCACATTGTTTCTCGATGAAATTGGAAACATACCACTTCATCTTCAGGCAAAATTGTTAAGTGTTTTACAAACCCGGACTATAATACCTGTTGGCTCGAATAAGGAAGTTCCTGTAGATATTCGGCTGATTTGTGCTACAAATAAAAATATTGAACAAATGATAGCTGCAAATCAATTCAGGCAAGATCTTTTATACAGAATCAATACCATTCATATTGACCTTCCTCCCTTGCGCGAAAGAGAAGGCGATATCCAGCTTCTTGCTACGTATTTTCTTCAATATTATGGTAATAAATATTCCAAATCAGATATTTCTATAAATGGAGCGGCAATGGAAAAGCTTAAAAAATACCATTGGTATGGGAATATACGGGAATTGCAGCATGTAATTGAAAAGGCTGTTATATTATGTAATGGAAATTTAATTAAACCCGATGACTTCTATTTTAATCCAGGCATCTTGACAAATTCACTGGAGTCAATTACCATTGAAGAAATGGAAAAAAAGATGATCATACAGGCGATGAAGAAAAATAATCAAAACATGAGTGCTGCAGCTTCAAATCTTGGAATTACAAGACAAACTCTTTATAATAAACTCAAAAAATATGATCTTTAGAAATTTCACAGTTCATGTAATTATCCATCTTATCATCATAATAGGAGTTTCCTGTTTTGCTACATATTCCTATTTAAATAACTCAATGGCATTGTTTTTCCTTGGTATATTGCTTGCTATAATCGATTCAATAGTTCTTATTTCTTCATTTAACCGGACGAACCGGAGTCTTGCCTATTTTTTCGAATCTATAGAAAACGAAGACTCACAATTAAGACTATTTTCGAAAAGAAAGAACAGTTCGATACAACAGCTTTACGATAGCATGAATCATGTGAACAAGCTAATCACGGAAACGAAACTGAACAACCAAAGGAATGAGCAATTTTATAAAGCACTTATTCAACAATCGGCAACAGGACTCATTGCCATGAGCGGGAATAATACGATAGAAATTGCAAACGATAAAGCATGTGAACTGGTTGATATTATGGTGCCTTTGAATTTTAAACGGTTGGAAACTAAAAACCCGGAACTATGGACTTTGCTATGTGATATCAAATCGGGAGAAACAAAAGCGCTTAAAATGTTTCGAAACGGGAGCTATTTACAACTGTCAATAAGGGCGACCGGATTGCTTATTTTTGATAAAGAAATAAAGCTCATTTCCATACAAGATATTAAAAATGAACTGGATGCAAAGGAGACCGAGTCGTGGCAGAAATTAATTAGTATTTTAACACACGAAATTATGAATTCAATTGCTCCCATTACCTCTCTTACCAATACACTTACCAGGTTCTTCAAAAAAAATGACCGCCCGGTACATATGAATGAAATTGATGAAAAAGTTATAGCAAACACAATACAGGGTTTGGAAATAATAGGAGAACGAGGCAACGGATTATTGAACTTTGTTACAAATTACAGGCGTCTGACCAAAATACCAGCACCTGTTTTCAGCCATTTTTCTGCATTAGAGTGGATAAACAACATAAAAATACTCCTTTTTGAAAAACTGGAGGAAAATCAAATTACATTGGAAAATTATATAGGTAAACAAATAAGCACTATAAATGGCGATGAAAAATTGCTCACCCATGTTATGTTAAACTTAATATATAATGCAATAGATGCCCTTAAAGAAAAATCGGATGAGAGAAAAATAAAAATCTTAATTGATAATAATGAGCAAAAACAGGTGCAGATTACTGTTGTTGATAATGGAACAAAGATTCCTGAGGAAATTCAGGACAAAATCTTTATACCTTTTTTTACCACGAAAGAAAACGGATCGGGAATCGGGTTAAGTCTCTCCCGCCAGATTATACAATTACATCATGGTTATATTCATCTTGAATCAGATGAAAACCAGACAAAGTTTATTATTGTGTTGTGACGATACAGGCAGGCATGTTTACCCCAGATTCCAATAATTAAATAGACTCATCAGCAAAATATAAGCGTTTTGCATGTTTAGTTAGATGGAATGAAGCAATGCCACAAATAAAAATCTTAGTTTCATAGAATCTTCGAGTCTTGGTGGCAAAAGAAAGCCATAAAAGCACCAAGACCTTTAGATTAGCAAACTAATTTTATTAATAAAACATAATAATAATGATGTTGAAAAAGGGGGTTCTAGGGGGAGTTAATAACTTTGAAACTTGTTAATAACCCAAAAACCGG
>JAHEEB010000215.1 GCA_024640925.1 Bacteroidota bacterium
CAATTGGGGAAGACAGGGCCGTTGAACTTCTTAAACAAGGTGCAACAGACTATGTACTCAAGCATCGTATGGAAAGGCTCGCATTTGCAACAAAACGAGCACTGAATGCAGCAATTCAGCTCGACAAATTCAGGAAAACGGAAATTGAGCTTCAAACCAACCGAAAACTATTGCAATCCATTATTAACAACGCATCAGATTTAATATACATAAAGGATATAAATGGACGATACTTGCTTTTTAATGAATCTGCTGAAAAAGCAATCGGTAAAAATGCCTCTGAAGTAATAGGAAGAGACGATACGTTTCTTTTTTCCGACGAAGAAGCGCAAGCAATAATAGATAAAGATAAGAAAGTAATTGAAAGCGGTGTTCCACTGTCCTTTGAGGAGTCAATTACACTTACCGATGGCCAAATTCATATCTTCAACACCAGTAAATGCCCCATGTTCGACGATTTTGGCAAACCATCGGGTCTTTTTGGTATAGCCCGCGATATTACCGAACGAAAAAAAGCTGACGAAGCTATTCGTCAGGAACGTATTCTGCTTCGAACCCTAATTGATAATTTGCCCGATGCTATTTATGTAAAAGATACTGAAGGCCGGAAACTGGTAGCCAATTCTGTCGATCTAAAAATAATGAATTGTTCATCAGAAGCGGAAATCGTTGGGAAAACCGACATGGAAATTTTTGATTTTGAAGCCGGATATCGGGGCTACGCCGAAGATATGTCCGTTTTAAAAACTGGCCAGTCTTTGATTAATCACGAGGATCGTTTTATGGATACAGAAGGAAATCAACATTGCCGGTTAACATCCAAAATACCACTCTTCAATGAACAACAGCAGATTATTGGCCTGGTAGGTGTCGGACGCGATATTACTGAACGCAAGAAGACAGAAGAGGCTTTATATGAAAGTGAGAAAAAGCATCGTATTGTAGCAGACAACACGTATGACTGGGAATTTTGGCTCGATCCACAAGATCAGTTTATCTATTGCTCTCCATCCTGTTTGCGGGTAACCGGCCATGAAGCTTCTGAGTTTATGACTGATCAGACTTTGCTGGAGAAGATCATTCACCCCGAAGATAGGGCAGATTATGCAAAACATATGGTGATAGAAGAGAAGTCCAGTCTTCCGGCTAAAATTACTTTTAGAGTCATCAAGCCCGACGGAACAGAACGATGGATTGGACACCTTTGTCAACCGGTACTGGATGAAAACGGTGTTTCAATGGGGAGACGCGGCTCCAACCGCGATATTACCGAACGCTTAAAATCGGAAGAACAACTGCTGATTGCCAAAGATAAAGCTGAAGAAAGCGACCGGTTAAAAACCGCATTTCTGCATAATATTTCGCACGAAATTCGTACTCCCATGAATGCAATTGTTGGGTTTTCCGGACTTATCAATGACCCTGATATACTCCCCGAAAAACGCAGGCATTTCACCGATATAATTGTGAATAGCTGCAACCAGTTACTATTCATAATTTCTGACATATTAAGTATCTCTGCCATAGAGGCAGGTCAGGAGAAAATTGATGAAACCGAAACAAGTTTAAATTCTACTCTTCAATTTGTATATGATCAATTCGATTCAAAAGCAAAAAAAAGAAATATATCCTTTAATCTGACGGAATTGGCACCAGACAGCAAAAATCTCATAAAAACAGACAACACAAAACTTATTAAGATATTGACTAACCTTATAGACAATGCACTAAAATTCACCAAACAAGGGCATGTTTATTTTGGATGTTCAATAAAAGAAACAGAAATTGAATTTTTTGTCGAAGATACAGGTATTGGTATACCACTTGAAATGCACGAAGATATATTCAAACGCTTCCGGCAGGTCGAAAGCACAATAGTACGGAACTTTGGAGGATCCGGATTGGGATTATCCATTTCAAAAGCATATGTAGAACTGCTTGGTGGTAAGATATGGCTAAGTTCTGCATTAGCAAAAGGTTCGACATTCTTTTTTACCATTCCTTTCAAACCGGTTGCAATAACTATTCATCCCGAAAAGGAAACCTTTACCGGATTAATAGAATTTACAGCACCCAAAACACTTTTAGTTGCAGAAGATGAAGATTCTAACTTTTTATTGCTCGTAGAGTTGTTATCTGAATTAAATATAAATATTATAAGGGCAACAAATGGGTTAGAAGCAGTAGAAATGAGCAAAACAAATGATGTTGATTTAGTATTAATGGATATTAAAATGCCTGTAATGGATGGCTATGAGGCCACAAAAATAATAAAACAATTAATGCCCAATTTGCCTATAATAGCCCAAACGGCCTATACTGAAGAAATTGACAAACAAAAAGCAATGGATTATGGTTGTGTCGATTTTATCAGCAAACCTTTTTCATTTGATCTTTTAATTACAAAAATCGCAGAACAAATAAACAAAACTTAAATCATAATGACTAATATTTTTTAGATAGCACTTAAAAGCAACAATATTTTTTATGTAGCTATGGAAAAAGCAAACATTTTAATTGTTGACGATCTACCTGCAAACCGGGCTTTACTCATTGCTTATTTACAACTTATAGATGTAAATGTCGATGAAGCCGAATCGGGTGATGAATGTCTGAGAAAATTGCTGGAAAAATCTTATACGTTAATTTGTTTAGATGTATTAATGCCTGAAATGGACGGGTACCAGGTTCTTGAGAAAATTCGTTATGCACCCGCTACAATGGATATACCCGTTATATTAATCTCTGCCACCCTGAATACTGATGAATATGTTTTAAAGGGGTTATCTGTAGGAGCAACCGATTTTCTTTCAAAGCCCATTAATCCACAAATATTTATAAGTAAGGTAAATAATTTTATACAAGCATATGAGAAACAAAGAAAACTGGATTTACTAATAAAAAAATTAGAAAGTGTAAATAACCGGTTAAGAGAAAACGAACAGAAATTTAAAAGAATAACACAATCGGCCAGCGATGCAATAATTGTATTAGACTCGAAATTCCAAATCAGATTTTGCAATAAAGCCGGCCTTGAGATTTTCGCCTATAACATTTACGAAATACTTTCCGAAAGCATATTTGATTGCCTGATATCGTTAAAATCGAAACAAATCCTGCTCGAACATATCCAAACACTAACTTCATCAGGAGTAAAGCTAACCAATTCAATCAGGTTAACCGGAAGAAACAAGTATGGTATTGAGTTTCCGGTTGAATTATCATTAGCTGTTTATAAAACCTCACAAGACGAAACGAATTATACAGCAATCATCCGTGATATTACCAACCAGGTCAAAAATGAGAAAGAGGCATTAGCCGCCAAGGAGCTGAGAGACGCAAACAAAGTAATGAAAGAATTTATGGATAATGTAAGTCATGAGCTTAGAACGCCAATGAATGCTATTATCGGAATCTCTAATATGTTTTTAAAGTATAGTTCACATAACCTCACAGAAGAACAAATTGAAGGATTACAGTTAATAAATCAGAGTGGCAGCAGATTATTGGAATTGATAAATGATATTCTTGATTTATCAAGATTGGAATCGAATAAGCAAAAAGTTAAGGTTGAGAAGTTTAGTTTAGATGAATTTCTGGCAAACATGCGGTCTATGGTAATTACTTTAATTCACGAAAAACCTATCAAATTTATTATCAGAAAAAGTCCTGCTGTGCCAGAGCGAATAGCTACAGATTCAAAAATTCTTTCACAAATTCTGACAAATTTATTGAGTAATGCTGTGAAATTCACCAACGAAGGAAGCATAAGACTAAATATACACTGCAGTAGCGAAAACAAATTATTTTTTGAAGTAACCGATACAGGAATTGGAATAAGCGAAGATAATCTGAAAATAATATTCAGAAGGTTTGAACAGATCGATAATTCCGCCAGCAAACAATTTAAGGGAACAGGACTTGGCCTGAATATCACAAAAAAATTAATTGAGTTGATGAATGGTGATATTCAGGTTGAAAGTCAGTTAAACAAAGGCACTTCAATGAAATTTTTTATCCCGGTTAAATTTGAAGAAAAGATTGAACCGATTATAAAAGACAGCATTACAATTGACGAAAATTTATCAAATAAGTACAGACTAAAACTTGCTGTTATCATTGATTACAGGGAGGAAACTCATTTCCTGCTGAAAAAGATACTTGAAGAGGAGAATTTCATGACCTATTCATGTCATAGTTCCAGCAGCGGATTAAAAGCAATTTATCGTTTTCATCCCGATCTGGTTATATTAAAAATGGAAATGCCAAAAATACATGGCCAATTAATTTTAAGGGAATTTGAAGAATCAAAAGAATTATCATCGATTCCTGTTATTATTCTGACATCTATCTCAGATTATGTTCAAAAACAGAAGATAAACCTTCTCAGCATTCTAACAGAGCCAATTAACCATAAAGAATTAGTTGAAAGCATAAGAGAAATAAGTAAGCTGACAAAAAACAGGTTTGAAAGTAACATCCTGATTCTTTCGGAAAAAAAAGAAGAAACTCCTGCCCTCTTTAAGGAATATGAGTTTTTTTATAACGATAATGTTGATACCTTTAAATTAACCATTGCACAAAGACTTATAACTTTATTAATAATAGACGGGATTGATGCTGGAACAAATAACTTTAAAATTGTGGAATGGTTAGCAACAAATGAGGAATTCCAGCCAAAAGAAATTTTCATTGCATCTGACCAAATTTCAGAACAGGTTGAAAACCTGGTTAAAAAATTACCAAACGTAAAAATAATTCAATCATCTGAACTTAATCCTTCTGAATTATTATAACAATTAATTTCAATCGATATGAGCAAACCAAGAATTCTGATAGTTGATGACGAACCTGCAAACGTCTTTTTATTAACAGGTCTTCTGAAAGCAAACGGATATGAAACATTTTCAGCAACAAATGGTCAACAATGTATGGAGTTTTTAAATACCTTAAAACCAGACCTGATATTGCTTGATATTATGATGCCCAAAATGACGGGCAACGAAATTCTTGATAAAATTATGGAATCGGATGAATTAAAGATAATTCCGGTAATTATGGTTACAGCAAAAACCTCTGTAGAAGATGTGAGTGAATCTTTAAATAAAGGAGCTATCGATTATATAAGGAAACCATTTAATGAACAAGAGTTGCTTGCCAGGGTAAAAGTTGGTATCAGGCTAAAAATTAACGAAGATCATTTGAGAGAAATGGTTGAACAAAGAAATGCTTTTGTACGAATCATTTCACACGATTTAAGGTCGCCCTTCACAGCCATTAATGGTTTTGCTGAAATTCTCATTCAGGATAAAAATATTACTGAGGATCAGAAAGAATCGCTAAATTATATTATAGACTCCGTACAATACAGCGTTGATTACTTCAACAGGCTATTAAGCTGGACTATGCTGGAGTCTAAAGACATATCATTAAACATAGCCCCCGCAAATGTTTACATTATGGTCGACAGAGTTTGTAAATTATTTGATAAAAACGCAAACCAAAAATCGATTCGACTAATTAGTAATATCGATAAAAACCTTATGGTAAATGTTGACGAAACTTTTTTCAGACAAGTAATTGCCAACCTGGTTAACAATGCAATTAAATACACTCCGGTACAGGGTTTAATTGAAATTAATTCAATAGTAAGCGATAAGATTTATCTCATTATTTCTGATAGTGGTATTGGGTTACCCGGGAATATTACCAACGATGATTTGTTTTCGGGGGATATTAATAAATCGGAGAAAGGTACAAAAGGCGAGAAAGGAACTGGCATTGGTTTATCGATATGTAAAAAAATTATTGATGCACACTCCTTTAAAATCTCCTTTAAAAGAAGAAATGAAGGTGGTACGGAGTTTATTATTGAAATCTGACTTCTATTTATTATAGAATAAGATGAAAACAGTGAGCCATGATACGATCAACAAAACGATAAATATTACCATTAAACCCCTGTATGCTTTCCTGTCAAATGACAAGGCTTTAATTTTAAGCAGGTTGTTAATCTTCGTTGTAACATTATCTTTGGCAAAATTGTCTTTAATAATATAATCGAAAGCTCCATTTTTAATTGCCTCAACCGCTATTTCAATGCTGCTCTGGCCCGAAAGAAAAACAAATTCTGTTTTTGGACTTTTCATTTTGGCCTTTTTTAATGTCTCCAGACCATTCATTCCTGCCAGATTAAAATCCTGAACTACTATGGCTTCATCTGAAGAATCAATCGCTTCCAGAAGTTCTTCACCAGACATTAATCCTTTCGTGCTTTTAAAACCTTTAGACTGCAGGTGTTTACAAATCATAGCATTCAATGCGGCATCATCGTCCACAACGTAAATCAATTGGTTTTTATTAATTTTCATTGCTATTTAGTTTTATTTATAGGATATATGTAAGATACAAAAAAAATAACACTAAACAACATCGGTATAAATGGAAATCCAAAAAATGAAACATAAATATCACAAACGGTTTGGTTCACGAGAATATTCACTATTCACTATTCACTGTTCACTATTCACTGTTCACTGTTCACTGTTCACTATTCACTATTCCAGCGACTAGTAAAAACGCTCATTATGCAAGGGATTCGATAAATCACCCAGGATATCCGACAGCTGCATAAATTCATTATCGCCTTTCATAAGATATTTATCAAT
Organism: Bacteroidota bacterium; assembly: GCA_024640925.1. Lineage (GTDB taxonomy): Bacteria > Bacteroidota > Bacteroidia > Bacteroidales > UBA10428 > UBA10428. Next base: position 6,669 of record JAHEEB010000215.1, read on the forward strand.
TTTTTGTACAGACAATTCGTTTGTAAACTTTACCTTGTGATATGCTCCCGATAACAAAATAGTGTATATGCCTGAAATTACTTTTCTGGCTTCATCAATCAGTTTCATTCCGGTCATAATATTCAAATGATAATCCGAAATCAGTACTTCCGGCTTTTCGGATAAATGATTCAGGCAATTCTTCTCATCGAGAAAGAATACAACATTTTGGAACCCCATTTTTGCTAAATGCATTTTTACAAGTTTACCATAGATTTTATCATCATCTACAATATAGATAAGGCT
>JAHEEB010000940.1 GCA_024640925.1 Bacteroidota bacterium
ATTTGAATTAAAATCAAAATAATTTGGAAACTGAAATTGCAATGTTTTCAGCATTTCAAGCAACACTTTTTCAATTATCTGTGTGTGATTTGTATATTCCGTTTTATATTTCCCTGAATAAATGTCATTGTATACATACAATTGGTCGATTAAGTATGATAATTGAGCCTGATGGTTTCGGATAAAAGTCCGTATATGCCCTTTATCAAGCAGTGAATGGGCTTTACTTATGATTTTTTGCCGGCATTCTCTGGCTTCTACTTGTATTAACCGGGTAACCTGCTCAAAATTCTCGGGGTTTAACTTAACATCTTCACTTAAAGGATTTATCCTTTTCAGAATAAAAAAATCCAACGTTGTTAATTCATAGAGGGCATTTAATTGCATTGGTATTTAGCTTTAACGTTTATAATTAAATTTCAAAAAAACAACCCTTAAACTAAGGGCATACAAAGATAGAAAAATCTATAAATTCTCAAATTGTATGATCTTGTTAAAAGGGTTGTAAAATCTCAACCAACTAGCTAACGGTTTAAGTTATAAAATATTATATAATTATTAAGATGCTAAAAAATTTTGTTTTTTCTTCTTGTTTAAATCGATCTCTGCAAGCTTAGACCTAAGAATATTCATATCCTGGCTCACTTTCCTCTCAATTACCTTAGCGTAAATCTGTGTGGTTTTTATACTTGTGTGCCCTAACAGCTTGGAAACAGTTTCGATAGGAACCCCATTCGTAAGTGTCACAGTTGTCGCAAAAGTATGCCTGGCCATGTGAAAGGTTAAGTTTTTCTTTATTTCGCATAAATCTGCTATCTCTTTTAAATACAAATTTATTTTTTGATTAGAAATCGTTGGAAATAGTTTGTTTTTGCTTTTAGCTACCGGATTTGATTTATATTTTTCAATGATTTCCTCCGCTTTTGGTAACAATGGAATTCTAACAGGTTGATCGGTTTTTTCCCTGCTTGTTCTTATCCAATATTCCCCATCAATGCCCATCATGACATTCTGAGGAGAGAGATTGAAAGTATCAACATAGGCTATTCCGGTATAACAGCTAAAAACAAAAAAGTCTTTTGCTTGTTGTAACCTATCTATCGAATAGTCATGTTCTTCAATTGTTTCTAGTTCTTCTTTTGTTAAATACTCCCTTTCTGACTTTGTAAATGACATCTTAAACTTCTGGAAAGGGTCTTTATCTAACCATTCGTTTTTTATTGCCATATTAACTAACTTTTTTATTCGTTGAATGTGTTTCATGATGGTATTATGTTTACATGGCCTTTGGGGATTAAGGGGCAAATTTTCTTTGACACTTCGTTCAAAACCAATTAAAAAATTATAATTCAATTGCGAAAGATAAATATCTGAAGTTCCGAATTCTTCCTTAAGATATTTCACAACATAACTTTTAGTGACATTATAATTTTTGAGAGTTCCTTTACTCAGGCTATACTTCAGTTCTGAATAGTGATAATCGAACATTTTCAAAAGAGTATGTTCTTTATCATTCACTCCCAGGAAAATACTTTTAATTCCTTCAGCTGTTATCAATTGTTTCTTTAGTTGAAGTTGCTGGTAACATTCTACCAGACGACTTCTGATTTGTTCCAGGTAAGTATTCAAGACTTTGACATCTTCATTTTTACCTTTTGCCAATCCTTTCCCAAAATTCCAACTGTCAATCTCGATGTTTTTCTTAATCGAAATCTCAACACGTTTTCCATCTACAGTGATTCGAGCATAAATAGGTGCTTTACCTTTTTTGCTTTTTTGTTTTTTAATGTAAAAAACGATTCCAAAAGTGTTTGTTGCCATAAAATTACGTTTTAGCGGTTAATAAATCCTTTTAAAAAACTGGTCACCAAAAACTAGTTTGTTGAACCATCAAAAACCGTCAAAACCACTCAAATAAAAATTTATAATAACTTGTATATAAATTACTTGCGCGTTATTCGGTAACCCAAAGATAAAATAAAAAAAAGGTCACCGAATAGGTCTCTTTTAGGTTAAGAATTATTGTTATGATTTCGTATCAGGGAAAATAAAAAAGCCCGTAAACATTAAGATTTGAGAGCTTCTATTTTTATTTGAATCTCAGTTTGTGTTCCCGTTAGGATTATCCCTGTCTTTAACTGTAAATCCATCATTGGGAAGGTGAAATACGGTAGATATTCCACTATCTTTTATTTCTGGCAATTTAGATACCCTGTTCACAAATTCTTAATCTTAAACATTTCACTATCGCTGAAAAACCACTAACAGAATTAGTATCCATGACACGATAATGATAGGAATGGAAATTAACCTTTTGATTGAATAAAATTATTGAATTAAGACTTACATGTCAAATTTGTTTTATGAAGTGTCCATTATAGAAAGCAAGCGGTGCAATTTCTGCCACAAAAGAATAATCTGTAAGCGATTTATATGAACAATTTGTTTACGGAGTTAGTAAATAAGCCAAATCTGTAAAAGTTGAAAAGGGAGTTATAGGTAGGGTTAGGCGTTTAAAAATTATTACTTTTCCCCTTTTCGATTTTATTAACCGTTATATAAATCAAT
>JAHEEB010000941.1 GCA_024640925.1 Bacteroidota bacterium
TCAGGAACTTACCATCAGAGGTTCTGCCGGTGGCTCTGAGATGGCTTTGTATGCATGGAAAGCCACAAGCGACAGCACAGAACAAATTATAGGCAAGCTGAATATTTTAAGCTATGACGAACAAATCAAGCGAGTAATAATTGTGCCTGTAAATGGTGCAAAAATTCCCGATCCCAAAGTATTACAGGATACACTAAACAGAATTTACTCGCAGGCAGTAACCCAATGGAATGTATCATTACCTGGAGGGTTAGATAATGTGGTTTTTGAAAATGGCAATATGACACATGGGGGCACATCCATTGTTTCGACTTATAATGCCGACCAGAAAGCAATAGTAAATGCGTATGAAGCACAATACGGGAAGTTGGAAAGCGAAGCCTTATACTTGTTTTTTGTGGAAAATGTTCAATTCAAAGAAAGAAGCATTGCAGGGTATATGCCATTACAAAGGCAGGCAGGCTTTATTTACGGTTATCCCAGCCCGAATATTGTATCCCATGAGCTTGGACACGGTGCCTTTAACCTTTATCATACATTCAGCGATGAAAATTTTATTGCCGCCGAGCAAACCACCAATAACCTGATGGACTATAAAGGAGGCACTGAACTATGGAAGCACCAATGGAACAACATTCATGACCCTGAAAACATATTGTTTGCTTTTTTGCAGGGGGAGAAAGAGGGGGAACAAGAAATCGAAGATTTTTTTGCTGTATCAACCCGTGATGATTATTCTAAAAATGAGGAGGGATATGCAACATTCTTTTCACCTGCCAACTTACCAATCACTATTAAACCAACCGGGGGTGTTGATATTGTAGTATCGCTTAATACAATGCACCTTAAACCCTTGTATATATCGAAAGACCCAAATGATTTGGTAGAAAATTCTTCTGAAGAAAATAATCCGAATTACAGATATATTAAAGGACAATTGCCAATAGGGGTATTATTCCAATTCACTGAAAATGGTAAAACATACATTGCTGATATTGATAATGAGAATAATATATTTCTGGGGTATAAGGAATCCGGTACCGAAAACTATAAATTCGACAATATAACCATTTCATATTCTACGCCTTATTATGTTAATTGTATTAATGAAAGTGGAGGTTTTTATCAGAACGAACAAGAAAAATATCTCTCAGAATATAGTTTAGATCAATACAAAGCCGCCTCGATACCCAAAGAAGATGTTGAGATAAAAGTTACTTATTTAACAGACGTAGAGTATAATGCGCTGGTTAGTAAGCTTGTTGAAAGATTAAATAATCAGATAAACCAGAAACAATATTTTACAGTGGATGAACCGCTGAACTTAAATCTATACAACGATCAGTTCAATAAAGATGATCTGAATGATCGGTTCTTGGTTTATAATAAGGAAACAAGCGATCAGATTTTCGCTGATGTAATTAAGGTTAAAGGAAGGCCTACAGATGAGCAGTTTAGGAATTTAGCAAAAGATGTTTACCAGCAATCAATAGCGGTTGTTTTAACAAATACGGTTTATCTGGTTGTTCCTGTTTGGGAAGAAATACACACATCAAAAACAGATGTGACAATAAACCATGTTTTTTCAAAAAGTTTTTATTCCGGGAATGAAAACATCAATATAATTTCTGAATCAGTTGCCTTCAATAGTCAGTCAGATAATATTTATAAAGAAATAAAGGCCTTTTACAAGCTTATTCCCAAACCATTAATAGAATATTATCACTTTGTAAGGGTTGATGGACTGGATTTATATAAAGAAGTAATAAGAAAAGAAAAAGTAGCTGGTGAAGAACACATTTATAAGCTATTGTATTTTTATGATAAGCAGATTACAGATTTTCTTGAACTCGAGGATGCATATATTGCTGCGAAAAGTCAACACGAAGTTAGGAAACTTACTGATAATGACAACAGTATCGATGAAATACAGAAAGCTGCAAATGAGCTTGCAGAATGGTTTCGTACCTCAATGGATATAAAAGTACAGAATCCGCAATGGGTTAATGGATATTCCGATTTGGAAGAAGCTTATCTGGTTAACCATGTATTAAAAGAATCCTTTGTGCCAGAAAATCATTCGGAATATGTTAATAATTGTGTAAATGCCAAGTTTAATGGTTTCATCTGGAAAGAAAATCTGAAGGAGATTGAAAGTATTGCATTTTTCAATCCGGATTACGGAGAAGTAATTTATGCTGCAATAGATGGGGTTGGTGTAGTTTTGAGCCTGGTGGATTTGGATATTGTAGCTGATGCCACAGGTTCATGGTATGCAAGATACAGAGGAGATAGTGAACAGAAAAATATTTATGATGCATCCATTGTGCTTCCATTTGTTGCAGCGCCTTTGTTAAAAAAACTTGTGAAAGAAGGCAAAGTAATACTAAGGTATGATGATGAAGTAAAAAGTTTGATTAATGTTGGGGAGGAGTTAATTAATACAGAGGGAAGACAGAGCTGGAATGGGTTTGCCAACATTTTCTATGCATCATCTAATGAAATATCCGAAGCTACTACACGCATTGCCAATCATAGATCTATTACAGGTAATTTAAAAGGTGGAA
>JAHEEB010000942.1:0-1538 GCA_024640925.1 Bacteroidota bacterium
TTAAAGAAGGCAATAAAACAAACTTTACAGACAAGTTTGTAAATCTGACGAAAGATTTTTATCTGAAATTTTAAAGAATAACCAAGTAAAAAAGTATAAAATCATAAGTCATTGAAATATCACTTATCCAATGACTTATTAAAATTCAATACGATTAATTTTTTAAAAGACTAAGTCTGTCTTCAGGAATAATTTCGCCGGTTTCACGCATTTCATACACATACCGACCATCTTTGAGAATGGACCGCTTAATACGAGCAGGTTGCTTCCCATCAATGAATACCACTTGGGCATTCTTAAATTTTGAGATCATAATAACATTGTTTTAATGGCAGTTACAAAAATACAATTTATTAGCTTACATATAAAGAGTAAATACATATAAAATTTAGAAATTTTTGAAAATTTGATTAAAAATGTTTAAATCAGGATAAGGACATCGATGTTGAATGTGAATAAATTTAGCCTGCTATGAAAGTGTTCGGGAATTGTTGATTAAAAATTAATAAAGAATCAGCTGCTTTTTTTGAATGGCAAAAGTCATACTTTAACTTAGACGAATAATAAAATATAAAGTGAGCAATACAAACAAAGTTGTAGAAACCCCGCTGATGAAGCAATATCTCGACATCAAGGAAAAACATCCGGATGCAATATTACTTTTCAGGGTAGGAGATTTCTACGAAACATTTGGCGAAGATGCAATAAAAACGTCGGACATACTTGGAATAACGCTTACAAGGAGGGCTAACGGATCGGCTACTTTTGTTGAATTGGCAGGATTTCCTTATCATGCCATAGATACTTATTTGCCTAAACTTGTCAGGGCTGGTCAGAGGGTGGCTATATGTGAGCAGCTGGAAGATCCGAAACTCACAAAAAGTATTGTTAAGCGGGGAATTACTGAACTTGTTACACCAGGTGTCTCTCTCAACGATAATGTGTTGGATCACAGAGAGAATAATTTTCTTGCATGTGTTAACCTGGATAAAAAAGCGGCAGGCGTAGCTTTTCTCGATATTTCCACTGGAGAATTCCTTACAGCTGAAGGTTCGTTTGATTACATCGATAAGTTATTGGGAAATTTCTCTCCCAAAGAAGTTTTGTATGAAAATGGCTTGAAGAATCGGTTTGAAGAACTCTTTGGCAGGAAATATTATACCTTCAAACTCGACGATTGGCTATTTAGCGAAGATAGTGCACTAGAAAGGCTAAATAAGCACTTTGAAACTACAACCCTTAAAGGATTTGGTGTGCATGCTATAAAGCTTGGTGTTGTTGCCGCAGGAGCTATTCTCCACTATCTCGATATTACCCAACATAACAATCTTAAACATATTATAAAATTATCGAGAATTGAAGAAGACCGGTTTGTTTGGCTCGATAAATTTACTATTCGTAACCTGGAGCTTTTTAATTCACTACACGAAGGGGCAAAAACCCTCGCTGATGTTATGGATAAGACCATTTCGCCAATGGGGAGCCGATTATTGAAGCGTTGGATTGCTCTTCCATTAAAGGATATTGCTCCCATTAAC
>JAHEEB010000942.1:1548-2560 GCA_024640925.1 Bacteroidota bacterium
AAAGGCTTGATGTCGTAGAACATTTCATGAAAGATCCGGTATTTCACGATGAGATATCAGCAAATATTGCACAGATGGGTGACCTGGAACGGCTTATTTCAAAAGTTGCTGTCGGGCGCATTACTCCACGTGAAGTTGTACAACTTAAAAATGCACTTACTGCCCTGAAACCGGTAAAAGAACTTTGCGAAAAATCGGGTGAGCAAGCCCTGAATAAAATAGGCGAACAATTAAATCCATGTAATTCAATCCGAGAGAGAATAGAAAAACAGATCCACCCCGATCCTCCGGTGTTTATTAATCGCGGAAATGTAATTGCTTATGGGGTGTCTGCAGAACTTGACGAACTAAGGAGTATTCAGCACTCAGGCAAGGATTACATTATTGAATTACAACAACGAGAAATAGAAAAAACAGGCATAAGTTCCTTAAAAGTTGGGTTTAACAATGTTTTTGGATACTATATCGAAGTTAGAAATACTCATAAAGATAAAGTGCCTGCAGAGTGGATTCGCAAACAAACATTGGTTAGTGCAGAAAGATATATAACGGAGGAACTTAAAAATTATGAATCGAAAATTCTTGGAGCCGAAGAAAAAATAGTAGAACTCGAAGAACGATTATTTAATGAGCTGGTACTTAGTCTGAACGATTATATTGAGGCTATACAATTAGATGCCTCGCTTATTGCAAGACTAGATTGTTTGATTAGTTTTGCCCGCTGTGCATTAGAATTTAAATATTTCAGACCGGAAATGAATGATTCGGATAGTATCGATATCAAGGAAGGCAGGCATCCGGTTATTGAGCGCCAATTACCGCCCGATGACCCTTATATAGCAAACGATGTTTATCTCGATGATAAAACCCAACAGATTGTTATCATTACAGGTCCAAATATGGCAGGTAAGTCTGCTTTGCTGAGGCAAACAGCGCTGATTGTACTTATGGCGCAAATAGGTTCTTTTGTACCAGCCAGAATGGCAAAAATTGGCTGTATTGATAAAATATT
>JAHEEB010000216.1:0-4286 GCA_024640925.1 Bacteroidota bacterium
AGGCAAAAAATATAATTGACGAATTGTGGCCATATCTCGATTCTATTGGGTTAACAGGCATGGGCGAAACATTTATTTTTAAAGAAGTAGAACAAATTGTTGATTATATTAAATCAAAAATAAAGGAATAATTATTTCCATTTCAACCAACGCCATGCTTCCGGATTTTATGGAAAGCGTTTCGAAAATCATCAATAAAATTGATACAATACAGGTATCTATTGACGGTTTGGGCGAAGTATACAACAAAATAAGACAGAATGCAAGTTTTGAAGTACTTGATAAGAACCTGAAGCAGCTCTCTGCTCTATGCAAAAATTCCGATACTACCTTAATGCTTAATATGGTAGTGACTAAAGAAAATTACTTTCAAATGCCCGGACTGGTAAAATATTCCTCGGAAACGGGAATACATTATCTTGTTTTTACCTTATTTAACCTTGCTTCAGTAACCAATATCGAACGTTCCTATTATGATTTCTATAAATCAGATGAGTTTTTAGCTGTTGTGTCAGAATTAGAAGAAGCTTCTAATATGTATAAAGATGTTACCATAACGAATAAAAATTTCAAAACAGATAATGGTTTTCAAAAATGTCCTTTCCCCTGGAGCCATTTTTACATTTGCTGGAATGGGTTTGTATCACCATGTTGTGCAAAACCATTTCCAAAAGAACTAAACTTTGGGAGCGTTTTTGAGGACAAGGTTATAAACATTCTGAATACAAAGCAATATCAAGGATTCAGAAAACTCTGGTTTGAAAATAAAACCCCTGATTTCTGTCAGAAATGCCATTTTATCGACATAGAACCCATTAAATAACTAGTTTTGGAAAGGAGAAGATTTTAGATACAAACATGCTCAAAAGTGGCCTGAGATTAATATATTTAAAAAAATACTGAGTATTTGGAATAAACAATTTACTACTATGAAAAACATTATTCTTTATTTATTCTTCCAATTTTCAATTCCTCTTATTTTTATATCAGGACAGAACCTTGATATTCAAATTTTGCGGGATATTAATTTGAACAGAAACACTGCTCTTGATCCTGCCTTCCGATTCATTAGCAATTCTGTTGCCCCAATAGTTATTGCTGTTCCGTTAACTATGTATGGATTTGGATTATATAAGAAGGATACCGTTTTGAAACGTGAAGCCATTTATATTGGGGCAACCATTCTTACCTCTGTTCTCATTAGTAATGTATTAAAATATAGTTTCAATCGTACTCGTCCGTTCGATATGTATCCTGATATTGATGATGCTATGGGTGTTCACAGTCCTTCGTTCCCTTCGGGTCATACTTCACAGTCATTTTCTTTTGCCACTTCATTAAGCCTTACTTATCCTAAGTGGTATGTAATTGTTCCAAGCTATTTATGGGCAGGAACAGTAGCTTTTTCGCGAATGGATCTGGGGGTGCATTATCCTTCGGATGTATTAATTGGAGCATTGGTTGGGTCAGGAAGTGCATTTCTATGTCATATACTTAATCAAAAACTAAAAAAACGCTGGTAAAAAATCAAGAATTCCTTCACGATACTGCTTTTTATAATAACATATTCAGTTTCACCATTAATAAATAATGATTTCCCATATTTCCCATAAATATTTAATCAATAATATTCCCTTTATAAATACATTTGTTTATACTTTTCATTTTATTATATAAACTATATTATTCACATAACTCTAAAAAATATGTCGGAAAATTATTTTAAAAAATATCCAACTCAAGAAGGATTTTTTGGTAATTATGGGGGAGCATTTATCCCTCCGATACTTGAATCTGAAATGAAAAAAATTAATGATGCTTACTATTCGATAAGCAAATCACACAACTTCATTTCCGAACTTAGAAGTATTCGTAAACATTACCAGGGACGTCCAACACCTGTATATTATTGCAACCGACTTTCGGAAAAATACGGAGCCCGAATCTACCTTAAACGCGAAGATTTAAATCATTCTGGTGCCCACAAGCTAAATCACTGTATGGGCGAGGCCCTATTAGCCAAGTTTATGGGAAAGAAAAAACTGATTGCAGAAACTGGTGCCGGACAGCATGGTGTTGCTCTTGCAACTGCTGCTGCTTACTTCGGACTAGAGTGTGAAATTCATATGGGTGAAGTTGATATTGTGAAAGAACATCCAAATGTAGTGCGAATGCAAATTTTGGGAGCAACAGTTGTACCCGTTTCTCATGGATTGAAAACACTCAAAGAAGCTGTTGATTCAGCATTTGAAGCATATCTAAAAGATCCAATTAACTCTATTTATTGTATTGGTTCAGTAGTTGGGCCACATCCATTCCCCATGATTGTTCGCGATTTTCAGCGAGTAGTTGGAATCGAAGCCAGGGAACAGTTTCTTGAAATGACAGGAGAATTACCTGATAAAATTATTGCCTGTGTCGGTGGCGGAAGCAATGCTATGGGAATTTTTACTGCCTTTCTGGATGATGAAGAATGCGAATTATATGGTATAGAGCCATCTGGGCGTTCACTAAATCTTGGTGATCATGCAGCAACAATGTCATTAGGAACTCCGGGAATTATTCATGGATTCAAGTGTTATCTTTTACAGAACGAAAAGGGAGAACCATCGCCCGTATACTCTGTTGCAAGCGGATTAGACTATCCGGGAGTTGGTCCGGAACACTGCATGCTTCATGATTTGAAAAAGGTAAAATACGATATAATCTCTGACAAAGAATGTATCGATGCTTTTTATGAATTAAGCCGGTTGGAAGGAATTATCCCTGCTCTTGAAAGCGCTCATGCCGTAGCATATGCCTTAAAACTTGCTCAAAAAGAACATCAAAAATCGATTCTTGTAAATCTCAGCGGACGTGGAGATAAAGATATTGACTTTGTGCTCGAAAAATACGGACTACCCGAAAATAGAAAAGATTGATTTAATAGCCCAGAACTTTGCCAGTTCTGGGCTATTTTCATTTTTGGTTAACTGGTTTCAAATTAATATAATTTAGGTACCGACAAGGTCTTTGCATAAATTGAGCCAGTGATTATTCCTCAAAATATGTATTAAAGCAAACGATTAAACCCTTCTTAATTATAAATTGAAATTTAAATCCGTTGTAAGAATTATCTTCATTTTTTCCCATCAGGTAAAAAACTCGTTGGCTACCATTTAAATACTGATAATACGATTCGGGGAAAAGGGTCTCGAACCTGGCAATATCATCACCAACATGAATAACGGAGTCTCCGATTTGAATCGGAACACCCGATGAAATAACATAATCTATATCTGAAATATTTTCCTTATCGTTAAGAATAAACGATGCCACCCGGTTGTATGTGCTGATATAAATTATGCTGCCATCATATGCTGTCCGATCGATACGATAGGAAAATGGTGTACCCCATTTATCGGTAAGCACTTTAATATTGTCTCCAATTTTAACTCCATCTATAGTAAAAACACTGATTGGGATGGTATCATAAATTAGTTCTTTTTGATCCTTCTGAGCTAATAAGTTAGTTGAAAGAATAGGAAGAAAAATAATACACCAGGCTGAAAGTATATATTTCATTTTATAGAAATTAATCAAAAGCAAAAACTAACTTCTAAAAGACATGTTCTATTAAATTTACTTAAAAATTTGCTAAAAATTCATTTTATTTCTTAAAAAGAAATTCAGTAAAGCAGCATATTATTTAAAAAATATTTTTAATCTAACCACCCTGATGTTATTGGTTTACATTCATTTTTGATTATTTAGTCATTCAGAAGTGAAATTATTTTTAAGAGAAAAACTAACTTCAACTTAATTTTATACATTTTTTAATCTTTAATAGTTTTTCTATGCAAAAAATCCATGTTTTTGATAATTATCAACTTCAGGAAGAAGTAACCGAATTCAATTTCAGCACTTTTAAAAACTCAGACTTTTCAAAAAGCGATCTAAGTTCCTTTGAATTTATTGATTGCACTTTTAATTCATGCGATTTCTCAATGTCTATAATGGAAAACACAGTATTTACTAAAGTAAAATTTGTTAACTGCAAAATGCTTGGAACTGATTTTGGCAAATGTTCTAAATATTCTTTTTCTGTTAGTTTTGATAATTGCATATTAAACTATTGCATCTTTTTAAAAAACAGACTACAGAAGAGCTTATTTAAAAAATGTATAATTAAAGAAGCATTATTTTCAGAAACTGACTTAACATCTGCATCTTTTGTTGAATGCGATTTAACCGATACTGTATTTGAAGGAAACAATTTATCCGAAAGCGACTTTAGCACTTCGGAG
>JAHEEB010000216.1:4296-6931 GCA_024640925.1 Bacteroidota bacterium
TCATACCCTGGCGTTTTAGGGCTATTAAGTCACTATAATATTATAGTTGAAGAATAATACTTATTTATAAAGAAGTTGATAATTATCTCGGTAGTGATGACCAAGGGACAATAATGAAGAATATAAATTTTGTAAAATATAAATTATAAGAATATGAAATATATAGGACGCAGGCAGAGTTCAAATGTTGAGGACCGCAGAAGGATGTCCGGAGGAAAAAAAACGGTTTTAGCAGGTGGGGTTATTGGAATTGTTATATTTATAATCTCATATTTTGTTAGTGGAGGCGATGTTTCCCAAATTTTTCAAGATATTCAGCAGCAGGGTTCACAAAGTTACCAGACAGCAGATGCTGAGATCGATCCGGCCGAAGATGAGTTGGCTGAATACATTTCTGTTGCCCTGGCTGATAATGAAGATGTCTGGAACAAACTATTTTCTGAAAACAATATGAAATATATTGAACCAAAACTTGTGTTATATAGGGAGGGAACCCAATCAGGTTGCGGCAATGCCTCATCAGCAATTGGTCCTTTTTATTGTCCGGCCGATCAAAAGGTATACATTGATCTAAGTTTTTTTGAGGAACTTCAAACACGGTTCGGTGCATCGAAAGGTGATTTTTCTGTTTCGTATGTTTTAGCTCACGAAATTGGACACCATGTTCAATACTTGCTTGGTCTTTCTGAAAAAGTTTATAAAGTACAACAAGGATTATCAGAGATAGAAGCTAACAAATTATCTGTGGCTATGGAGCTACAGGCCGATTTTTATGCTGGCATCTGGACCCATTACACACAAAAATATAAAAATGTGTTAGAGGAAGGAGATATAGAAGAAGCCTTAAGCGCAGCCAGCGCAGTAGGTGACGATAAAATCCAGAAAAAATCACAAGGCTATGTTGTGCCCGATGCTTTTACTCATGGCACTTCAGAACAACGTATGTATTGGTTCAAAAAAGGTTATACAACAGGAGATATTCAACAAGGAAATACTTTCAGGGAACTGGGTTATACATTATAGAAAAGTGCCCATAGCTTCATTTTCTTACTCTTGAAGCTATGGGTAGTACTAAATTTACATATTTTTAATTATTTCATCTCCAAATTCAGAGCACTTCAGTAATATTGCCCCTTCCATTAAACGGTGAAAATCATATGTTACTTTTTTATTCGAGATAGCACCCTGCATTCCTTTAACAATCAGATCAGCCGCTTCCTGCCATCCCATATATTCCAACATCATTACACCCGAGAGTATAACTGAACCTGGGTTAACTTTATCCTGATCGGCATAACGTGGTGCTGTGCCGTGTGTAGCTTCAAATACAGCATGACCTGTAACATAGTTAATATTTGCTCCTGGAGCAATTCCTATACCACCAACAATAGCAGCAAGCGCATCAGAAATGTAATCACCATTCAGATTTAATGTGGCAATTACTGAATATTCAGAAGGTCTGGTAAGTATTTGTTGTAAAAATGCATCGGCAATTACATCTTTAATAATAATTACTTTTCCTGTTTTTGGGTTTTTCATTGAGCACCATGGCCCCCCATCTATCTCCTTTGCCCCATATTCTTCCCTGGCAAGCTCATACCCCCAATCGCGAAAGGCGCCTTCGGTGAACTTCATGATATTGCCCTTATGGACAAAAGCTATTGATGGCAAATCATGTTTAATTGTATAATCGATGGCTGCTTTTACAAGACGTATTGTTCCATCTTTCGACACAGGCTTTATTCCTATAGAAGATGATTCAGGAAACCGGATCTTCTTCACTCCCATTTCTTTCTGAAGGAAGGATACGATTTTCTTTACTTCTTCGCTGCCGTTCATCCATTCAATACCAGCATAAATATCTTCGGAATTTTCACGAAATATAACCATATTGGTAGTTGATGGGTCCTTTACGGGCGAAGGAACACCCTGATACCATTTCACCGGTCGCTGGCAAACATATAAATCAAGGATTTGCCTCAGTGCAACATTGAGAGAACGAATTCCTCCACCAACCGGAGTTGTTAAGGGTCCTTTTATTGCTACCAGGTATTCATTAATAATATCAAGGGTTTCTTGCGGTAACCATTCACCTGTTTTTTTAAAAGCTTTTTCTCCTGCCAAAACTTCTCGCCAGAATATTTTTTTCTTTTGATTGTATGCTTTTTCTACTGCAGCATTAAAAACCCGCACCGATGCGGCCCAAATATCAGGGCCCGTGCCATCGCCTTCGATAAATGGTATTACCGGAAAATCAGGAATATTCAATTTCCCTTTACTAATTGTAATTTTTTGTCCTTCCATATAGTTGATTCTTATTATATTTCTTAGAATGCAAATTTAACCCGAATTTCGATTTTTGGAGATGTTTCTTAAAACGTCTCTACAAAAATTTACCGGTCGAAATCGAGGTTGAACATGCTTTTCAGCTTTTGTAAAGAGGGATTTTTTGTAATCATATGCTGAAGCTTTTCATTATCACTATAAATAGTGGGTTTTTCCATTTGTTCAGCCTCAACAACCTTTTCTACTATTTCTAACGATTCGGAATCCATTGAAGTGCGAAGATGGGATAAAAGTGCTGGTTTCACACGCATTCTGAAATCGTCAACAATTGTATTGTTCTGAAAAGTAA
>JAHEEB010000943.1 GCA_024640925.1 Bacteroidota bacterium
TACTCCACTTTTTGAAAAGTTTTTATTCGATAAGGATATTCCGGTTCTTAATTTTTCTTACGATCGTACAAGCGATGGTATTCTTCTTAAATATAAATGGACTGGTGTGCCAGAAGGTTTTACAATGCCTTTTGCTGTGGAATATAGTAATGGTAGTTCTCAAAGACTTGTTGCAACAACTACTCAGAAGGAATTCCTTCTGGAAAATGCCAGTACATTTAGTTTCTTTAATTTAACTCACGATTTGGACAACGTGCCTAAGTTTGGTTTTACTTATTATTGGACACATTGCGATTCCTATAAGTAGGAGCAGCTTCCTGTTTTTCTATATTGAAGTTGGCCTGCGGTTTAAGACAATAATACCAAAAACAACAAGCATAATTGTATTCAGGAAACTAACAATGTAACTTGTTATTGAAGAAAACATTCCATATTCAGCAAAGAATTGCATGGAAAAATTTTTGGAAATAATTACCTTAACAAGAACATCCAGTCCCGAATTTACCAGGAAAAGAACGGGTAATACAATGATATTAATAATCATTAATTTGTTAAGGGGAAAATTATCAGGTATTTTGTTTTCGAATTTCAAAAAATGAATAAATAGAAATATATAAGCTGAATATTTTACAATAGCTAAAAATATATCTGTTAATTCATGCGTCCAAACAGGCAGGGCGAGAAGAGTTATGGCTATTTTAATACAGCACGACAAAAGAGAACAAACAGCCCCGATATTAAAATAAACGAAAATAGCCAGGATTGTCCATTTCAACAAGGAGATATTCGATTGAGAATTATTCATGTTATTATTGGAAATAAATTTTAAGGATGAAAAATAGAGATAAAATATATAATACCAAAGAAATCTTTGAGAATTTGCCGGTCACCACATGTAATATATCCTAACCAAGGATTTCGAAAACAATGCCTTTGCTAATCTGAAAACGATTATTTTGTTCATCGAAGAATCCTATTAATTGCATGGCTAAAGCCGGTTGTAGATTCTGTCTGGTCACCGCCTTAAAAGGCGGAGTTAGTCAAACGCTCATGTTTTGAACCCCGGCATATCGCATCCAGGCATACCCGAACCTGCATTTAGTCTCAAAAGCCTGTTATAAAGTAATTCTGTGGAATATGTTAATAACGCATTTCTGGCGCAGCAGGAATATAGTTTTCTTGCTAAGAAATGGCTTTCTGGCAGCGCAGGAATATGTTTTGTTAGTAGAAAACATACTTGAGGTAAAGCAGGAATATGTTTTGGTGGTAAGAAATGGCTTTCTGGAAGCGCAGCAATATGTTTTGTTAGTAGAAAACATACTTGAGGTAAAGCAGGAATATGTTTTGGTGGTAAAAAACATTGTTCCGGCAGCGCAGCAATATGTTTTGTTAGTAGAAAACATACTTGAGGTAAAGCAGGAATATGTTTTGGTGGTAAAAAACATTGTTCCGGCAGCGCAGGAATATGTTTTGTTAGTAGAAAACATACTTGAGGTAAAGCAGGAATATGTTTTGGTGGTAAGAAATGGCTTTCTGGCAGCGCAGGAATATGTTTTGTTAGTAGAAAACATACTTGAGGTAAAGCAGGAATATGTTTTGGTGGTAAAAAACATTGTTCCGGCAGCGCAGGAAGACAATTATCTGAACCGGAGCAGATACTGCATTTGGAATCATCAGGAAAAGTGGTGACATGAGCATGTTCTAAAGTCGCTCGATGAAGATCTGAGTCATTTGAAAATAATAATAATTTTACAGAATAGTTTTTTTTACATGCTGAAACGATATAAACACCTGTATTTTGATCTTGATCTCACTTTATGGGATTTTGATTCCAATTCTGCTTCTACCTTGTTGCAGATTATAGATGAGTTTGCTCTGAAAGACAAGATTAACGATCAGGCAAAATTTATCGATCATTTTAAACTTTATAACGATCGGGTTTGGGATTTATACCGATCAAAAAAAATAAATAAGCACGATCTTCGATACGAAAGGTTTCGATTATTATTCGACGAGTTTGGGATTACTGATAAAAACCTGATAGAACAGGTACAGGATTTTTATGTTATGAGGGCTCCTACAAAACATTTATTAGTAAAGGGAGCAAGGGAAGTGCTCGAATATTTGTACCCGAAATATTCCCTGTATATTATTACCAATGGTTTTCAGGAAATACAATCGGCTAAAGCTTTGAATTCAGATATTGCCAAATACTTCAAAAAAATATTCACCTCCGATAAGGTTGGATTTGCCAAACCCGATCGAAGAATCTTTGAGTATTCTGTAAAATCGGTAAATGCCTTAAAAAAAGAATGTCTCTTTATCGGCGATGATCCGGTAAATGATGTTGAAGGGCCAAAGAAGTATGGCATGGATCAGGTTTTCTTTAATCCTTCTGGTAAAACAATTGAAATAAAACCAACTTACGAAATAAAAGACTTAAGGGAATTAATGAGTTTTTTGTAGTAGGGTTAGAAATTCTTATTGCATAATTTGCTATAAAACAAAGGCTGAATGGAGAGGCAAGCTGTTTGCTCAATTATAGCAATTATAAAAAG
>JAHEEB010000217.1 GCA_024640925.1 Bacteroidota bacterium
GGACGCAAATATGAACTGCCGAACTTAACAGCATATGGGGAAACCTGTGCCTCAATCGGAAATGTTTACTGGAATAACCGGTTATTTCTGCTCACAGGCGATTCGAAATATTACGATATTATCGAACAAACATTATACAATGGTCTTATCTCAGGTATCTCTCTTGAGGGTACAAAATTTTTCTATGTCAACCCCCTGGAGGCTGATGGCAAATTCGCATTTAACCAGGGAAGTTGCACCCGTGAGTCATGGTTCGATTGTTCCTGCTGCCCTACAAACCTGATTCGTTTTGTTCCATCTATTCCTGGATTGATTTATGCCACACAGGATAATAATTTGTATATTAACTTATATGCTTCGAACAAAGCCAACCTGAAGATAAACAACAGTTCGTTAGCAATTGAGCAAACAACAGACTATCCATGGAATGGTAATATAAATATACTGGTTAACCCCGAAAAAGAGACTTCTTTTACTCTGAAGCTTCGTCTGCCTGGCTGGTCACAAAACGAAGTAATACCAGGTAATCTGTATTCGTTTGCTGATACTACTTTGCAAAAAACAAGCATTAAAGTAAACGGAAAGGAAACAGAATATGAAACCAATATGGGGTACGCTCTAATCACAAGAAACTGGAAACCTGGAGACAATGTAGAAATCGATTTAAACATGAGGGTCAGACATGTAAAAGCCAACGAAAAGGTTGCAGACGATTTAAACATGACAGCTCTTGAATATGGCCCTGTGGTATACTGTTTCGAAGGAACCGACAACAAACAGTTAGACAAAATAACAATACCTGATAATGCTGAATTAAGAATTGAGAAAAGATCTGATTTATTGGGCGGTGTAAACGTGATTTTGGGAAATATACCTTTAAAAGACGGGAAAACGAATGAACAGGTAACAGCAATTCCATATTTTACCTGGTCGAACAGGGGGATTGGAACTATGAAGGTTTGGGTTCCGGTAAAATAAATAGTTGGGAACGAAGCAGCTTTTTTAAAGCTGACTAATCTTTTGCCGAAAATATTGCTGCCAAGGTCTTTTTTAATTTGGTATAGGTTTTATTATCAATATCAAAGGATATTTTGATATGAGTTTCAGTATCCAGAGCTTTAGAAACTTCACGGCTTATAGTTAATTCCAGTGAAGTTTTGTCTAGCATATAAATTAAATCATTACTATAAACACTTTTACTCTGATCATCTTTTTCTATATAAATTTCTTCTTCCTCATCGGCATTATAACATAAAGTAAGATACTTATGATTTTCAAACTCAAAGTAAACACTTGCCAACCCTTCATCATCAGAAGGATTTGATTCTATTATAAGGGGTTTTAAGGAAATCATTAATCGGTTCGTTCATTTTTAACTCTATCTGTACATTTTTTGTTTTTCAAAGGAAGATTTAAGAGGTGCAACTATTCTGTTGAATAAACTCCGGCTTTCTGTTATAATTTCGGCATTTCCCTGCATACTCTGACTAAAACTCAAGGTTATATTGTAGTTTGTAACAAGGTTCGTACTATCGAGAGTTACTATAGCATAATAAAAGCCATCTTCGGGAGCAAGAGATATCTTCGAAATTTTCCCGGTTACCACCCCATATTCCATATGAGGATAATTATCAAACTGAATGATTACCTTGTTGTTTTCTTTTATCTTACCTATTCCTGTAGGTTGAAGTTTCAGCCTGCCCATAACACGGGTGAACTTCTCAGGGAGTACCATTAAAACTACCTCCCCTTTATTGACATACTGGTTTTCGCTCCATATTTTACTGAGCGACACTTTACCATCGAAAGGAGCTTCAATCAGATAGTCTTTCCGCCATTGGGCAATTTCGCCACGTAATTCTTCCCAGCGGGCTTTCAATCTGCTGTAAAGTTCCTGGTTTTGTTTTTCGAGCTGAAGAATCAATTCGAGTTTCTCCTGATCGAGGTTACTGATTTCAATAGCAGCCTCGCTTATCGATGCTTCCGATTCTTTAATCTTATAGAGAACCCCAAGTCTGTTTACCGTTGATTTCTCCAAATCGGACTTTGATAATACACCTTGATCAGCCAAAAGTGAATCGCGGTTAAACTGATTATTGCTTAATACATACTCATTTTCTAATACTATATTCTTTTCTTTAAGGCTGGTTAAATATTGTTGATACCTGAGTAATTCCTTATCCATCGATTTAATCTTTCTCATGTAATAATCGACATCAACAAAACCATGATATTCTTCTATTGTTTGAATGAAAGAAGCATATAGCGCCTGAAGATTTCCCAGTTTCATTTCTTTTTTAAAAATCGATTTATCGATAACCTGTTCCATAGAGAAAGTGCCAGAAATAATCCCTGACAGGTAAATAACATCGTTATAATCGGCCGAAGAATGAATAACAGCCAGTAGTTGTCCTGAATCAACCTGTTGTTTATCTGCTACCAGTATTTTTTTAATGGAACCTTCGCTGTTTGCTTTCATTTCAGCAGGGGGAATATTGGCAGTAAGTTGCACCTGCGAATGAATTACATCGGGGTATACCAGAATGTTTGATAAGATAAACAGAAGCACAAGAACAAATAAAATGGAAAGAGTACCCCACCGCACAATCCAACGGGGCACCTGCCCTAATAATTCCTGCACATCGTGACTATGAATCTGGTATTTATTTAAAGTATCCATTTCTTAAGCTCCTAGTTCAAGTTGGTTTTGTACCAATTCAAAATATTTTCCTTTTTTCTGAATAAGCTCCTGATGCGTACCGGTTTCAACAAGTAATCCATTATCTAAAACAACAATCTGATGGGCATTTTTAACCGTACTCAACCGATGAGCGACAACAATAACTGTTCTGTTTTCGAAAAATCGTTCCATGTTTTCAAGAATCATTCTTTCATTCTTTGCATCAAGGGAATTTGTTGCTTCGTCGAAGAAAAGAATTTCAGGGTTTTTATATAATGCCCTTGCGATTAAAATGCGTTGTTTCTGCCCCTGACTTAAACCCAGCCCATTGCTACCGATTTTTGTATTAATGCCCATGGGTAACTTTGAAATAAATTCATCAACATTTGCCAGGCTACAGGCTTGATACAAGCGTTCGGCATCAATCTCCTCACCTGATAGAGCAATATTTTTTGCTATTGAATCGGAGAACACAAATCCATCCTGCATAACAATACCACATTTACTACGCCAGGTTGAGGGTTTAAAATTTGCCAGGTTATGTCCGCCAACAAAAATTTCACCATGAATTGGCTGATAAAACTTTAAAAGCAGTTTAATCAGGGTTGTTTTGCCACTCCCACTGGTACCAACTATTGCCGTAACTTTGTTGGAGGGTATTGTAAGATTAATGTTATTTAATACAAATGGAGACTGTGGCCCTTCGTATTGAAAAGACACATTCTTTATTTCCATTTTTTTATCTGAAGGCAACTCTTCGATATAAACTTTATTTTCATCTATTTCGTCGGCAACTTCATAAACTTCAGACATTCTTTCCAGACTAATCTTAGCGTCTTGCGTACTATGCAAAAAGCCAACAACCTGGTTAAGAGGTCCGGATAATTGCCCAAGTATGTATGATATTGCCAACATTCCTCCAAGGGTAAGTTGATTACTAAGAACCATTTTGGCTGCTAGAAATAATACAACAATGTCTTTAAATTCATTAAAAAACAAGGCTCCGGCGTTTTGTTTTTCCTGAATTGATAACCCTTGAACATTTATCCTGAATATTTTAGCCTGGATACTCTCCCACTCCCATCGTTTTTGCTTTTCGCAATTATTCAGTTTGATATCGTTTATACCTTGAATAAGCTGAACAATGGAGTTTTGATTTTCAGCAAGCTGGGCAAATTTTTTGTTATCCAACTCACGTCGGCGTTTCATAAAATAAAGTGCCCATGCAAAATATAAGACCATACCAATAAGAAAAACCAAAAACAATTTCAGGTTAAATAAAAGCAGCACAAGACCCAGTACAATAATTGTTATAACCGAAAAGAATAAATTAATTAATGTTTCCGATAAAAAATACTCAATTCGTTTGTGATCGGTAATAC
The DNA here is from genome assembly GCA_024640925.1 of Bacteroidota bacterium. Lineage (GTDB taxonomy): Bacteria > Bacteroidota > Bacteroidia > Bacteroidales > UBA10428 > UBA10428. The sequence goes on from JAHEEB010000217.1 coordinate 4,063, forward strand.
GTTGCAAAAAATCGCCTGTTGTTTTGGTATCAAAATAGGAAAGAGGAAGTTTCATGATTTTAGCTAAAAAATCAGAAACAAGGTATATGTTAATCTTTGTACCAATATGCAATAAAATCCAGTTCCTGAAAAAACCAATAAGAAACCGGCTTGCCACCAAAATAAGTTGAGCAATAAATATGGTGGTTATGAGATTCAGATTTGGTATTATTATTCCCTTATCGACAATTACTCTGAATAAAAAAGGCATAATGACCTGAAGAAATACCCCCACAAATATACCGAGGAATAATTGTACCAATAAAGGTCTGAATTCTTTAACGTAGGAGAATATCAATTTAAAGGATCCCTTATCTGTTTTTTCGTCACTTTGTTTATAAAAATCGGGGGTAGGAACAAGTTGCAAACATATTCCCATAAGTTCACCCTCGTATTTTGTCAATGCCCATCCTCTCATAAAATCGTCGATACTATAAACAATTTGTCCATGTGCCGGATCGGAGACAAAAACTTTATCCCTGGTAATTTTATATACTACAATAAAATGATTTTGATTCCAGTGGACAATTGCAGGTAAAATGAGATCGTTCTTAAGTTGTAATAAGTTTATTCTGAGACCTTCCGTTCTATAGCCTATTGATTCTGCAGCCTCGCTAATGCCAAGCAAAGAGACTCCATCTTTTGTTATATACGATTTAGAACGAAGAGAATTTAAGGAAAGGTTACGGCCATAATATTTTGATATCATCCTTAAACAAGAAGGGCCACAATCATTGACATCGTGTTGATGAAAAAATGGAAATGAGGACATGAAGATATATTCAGGTTTTATCTGCTAATCTACATAATTTTCAATAAACGACCGATTTATACAACCAGTGAATTATGTCCTTTCAATGTTTTTTCGATTAAACTTGTTTTTTGCGCAGGAACTGATTGTTCATGTTCCACAGGTTGAAATGGTATTGTAAAGAAAAAAGAAGAACCTTTGCCTGGTTTTGATTGACACCAAATTTTTCCATTCATAAGTCTGACCAGATTTTTACATATGGACAAGCCCAATCCGAGGCCATTTTTCGAGCTATCGGTATTATCGATTTTTGTAAATGATCCAAAAATAAAATCTTCTTTACCTGTAAGCTTTCCAATTCCTGAATCTTTCACATAAAATTCAATAAGTTGGTTTTTAACATGGAAACCGAACTCAATGGTTCCTTTTTCAGTAAACTTAAATGCATTCTCAAGTAAATGATATAATATCTGATTTATTTTTTGTTTATCGCATAGAATATGTAAATCGATGTACTTTTCAGGAATATTTCGTAAAAAAACAATTGACTTTTTTTCCAGAATATGCTTACGGATGTTAAAATAGGTGTGTATTTCATCGATAAAAGTTGCTAACTGACAAACCTCTTTTTTTATATTAACCACTCCAGCTTCAAGCAACGAAGCCTGGATAATATCGTCCATAATTCTTAGAAAATCCTGGCTGCTTTTATTCATTAAACTAATGAATTCTTCCTTTTCTTCCGGGCTAATTTTTTTATCATTAGCGATTAAATTAGTAAACCCCATTATTGCATTTAATGGGGTTCGAATCTCATGATATATATTTTTAAGAAAACTTGCTTTAGCTAACTCAATTTGTTCTGCATTTTTTTCAACCTGAATTTCAAGTTTTTTAAGTTTCTTAGCCATCTCCATATAATCAGCATCAACCTGATTTTGGGGAAGTTTACGCTTTATCCTCCAGAGCCATATTTTGATAAACTGCAACAAAATGAAAAAATTAAAAGCACAAAAAAAATTAAAATCGGGCCGGAATTCGGCCCTAAAAACCTATGTACACTAAAACTATTAATTAAATACGTCTGAGAATCTTTTTAGCGTCATCCTGGTAATATCCTTCTTTACTGGCAAGTACCTGAAATTGTTCAGCTGCCTTGTCTCTTTCATTAGTCATGATATAACACATACCCAGATACCAAGTAGCCGATTCAACAAATGGATTCGGTTTATTCTGTAAGACTTTTTGAAAACTCTTATTGGCATCGTTATATTTTTCCAGTTCCATATAAGAAATACCTGAATATAGATTTATACCAATCTTTGATCCATCTTCTTTAAGAATTGACTCAAAAAGTGAGATGGCTTTGGCATACTGTTTATTTTCGTATAATTTCATAGCCTGAGCCAATAAATCCTCGCCCGGAGAGCCTGCCCTGAAATTAATAGAAATCTTTGTCGGATTGTAATATAAATCTATTAGCTTTTCGTTAGAAAAATCTCTGTTTGTTAAATACATTGTAAGGATAAGGGCAAAAATCACCAAACTACCTGTGGCATAATACACACGTTGGTATATTTTTCGAATTGTTCCCTTTCCCTTTTCGGTAACTTCATAAATTTCCTGGTGAATTTGATCAAGTTGAGCTTTCAACTCAATCATTTCCTTATCGGAAAGAACCGAATCAACCTGCCGTCTCAGCTCTATTTCATTCCTTAATGACAGGTTACCTTCTATTTCTTTCTCGAACCATTTTTTTTCTTCTGGGTTCATTTCTCCCTTAAGAAATCTTTCGATAAATCTGCTGAAATCGAAATCCTGTTTCATAATTATTGGGTTCGGTAATACTTTATAAATAGCCAGATTTTAAAATCATAATACTTATAATTAAAAAATCGCGACCAAAAATTTTAAATCTTTTTCTTACAACCTGATAAAACCAGTAATAGCTTTGCCAGTAGAAGTAGTTTTGAATATATCCTATTTAAGTGTCAATTACGACTTTGCCCGTCTGCTTAATATCTCCACTCAGAAAAAAAAGAAAATAGGCGGGATAAAAGTATGTGAGGGAG
>JAHEEB010000218.1 GCA_024640925.1 Bacteroidota bacterium
CCGAGCATTTTCTACCATTGCTCTATATATTGGCATTGAAAAGCGATAACGAGAAAGTGAGTTTTTTTAATGATAAAGCGATTGGTGGTTCGCTTACAATGACATCAGTAAAAATTGAGTCCTGATCGAAAGAATCAAACAATGTTCTGCCAGGAAACAACCCCTCGCAGAACAATTTCCTTATGCTTTGTGATGAAACCGGGCATTTGACTAACTCCGTCCTTCAGGGCGGAGCCTATGGCTATCGCTTATGGGGCTTTAGCCCTGATTTTACCCTAATTGCATGGCTAAAGCCAAATGTAGATTCTGTCTGATCACCGCCTTAAAAGGCGGAGTTAGTCATGGTTCCTTCCAAAAATTGTGTAATTGCTGCTAATGCAACTATTAGGAGCAAAATCTTGTAAAGAAATCATCTTCGATTCCCTGGAAAGAAAAGCATACAAGAATCGCTTTTCCTTTTTGCCGGCCAGTTTTGATGAAACCGGGCATTTTATTGTGATAAACTTTAAAAAAAAATGTTCTGCAAGGAATCAACCCCCTTGCAGAACAATTTCTATATCCTAAAATGTGCTATTGTTCAATTCAGGTTTAATCCCTGTACTTGCAACATGCAGGCAATTTATTATAATCTTCTGGTGCTGCTTTGTGTTTTTCCGTATCGTGCCCTAATCCGGCAATAACAAACTGGATTTTATCTGCATTTGTTTTTGCCGGCTCAAAAGTAACTTCCAGAATTTGTGTTTCTTTGTTCCATATGGCTTTTTTAACACCATCAACAGATAATGCTACGTTTTGAATTCTTGTTTTACATAAACCGCAATTTCCTTTAACAGAAAACTTTTCTGTAGTTTGAACCTGGGAAAATACAGCAGTTGTTCCTGCTATAAGCAATAAAGCCAATATTAAAAAAGTAGTTTTCATCGTTTCATGCAATACGTTAAAATTTGTTCTGTTTATAATAATAAACGTTGAAATCAGAATTAACTTGTGCTAAGGTTACTTTAAAACAAAATTTTTATTATATAAGTAAGCAACAGCGCTAATCCCTAAATAGGAATGAAACAATTCGAATATTCTTGTTTGCTGGATATACAACTTTTTTGCGTAATTTGGCTTAGATGAAAAATTTTTTGTTGACATGATGAATACTATGCCCGACTTTACGTTGTTTATAAGCACCGTTTTTTTAGGTTTTTTTGCCATATTGAATCCTATAGGAAACACACCTGTTTTCCTGCTAATGGTTGGAGAAGCAAACCGTAATATCATTAAAAGGGTTGCATTTAAATCTGTGCTTGTAGCTTTTATCATCATTACCATATTCAGCCTTTTTGGACATATCATATTCCGATTATTTAACATTACTCTCCCCGCTTTTCAGGTTGCTGGAGGAATTATTGTCTTTTTTATTGGTTATGACCTGCTTCAGGGCAAATCTCCCGGAGCTCATAAAACGAAAGTGCAGGAAACGGAAACTGACCTTGATGATATGGCTATATCTCCCCTGGGAATTCCTTTACTTGCTGGCCCGGGGACCATTTCAACTGCCATGAACTTTGTTGGACAAGGCCATAGTTTGCTTATTACATTAATTATAATACTTGTCTTTGCTGTGGTATGTTTTATAACTTACCTTATGTTTATTCTGAGCAAAAGAATAGCAGACAAGTTGCGACCTTCGCTCATTAAAGCTATATCAAGAATAATGGGTCTGATACTTGCTGTAATTGCTGTTCAGATGTTAATTAATGGAGTTTTTAATGTAATAAAGGAATATCCGCACTGATGTCCATAACTATTTTATAAGAAATACAAACTATAGAAAACAATTTTAATATGAAACAAGTTTTGAAATATACCGGTTACATTTTAGTACTTTTTATCATTGGGTTTCTGATCTGGAAGTTTTATTACATAATTGGCTGGGTGCTTATTGCAGCAGTCCTGTCATTTGTTGGCCAGCCTCTTGTCCGGTTTTTTGATAAAATACATTTGAAAAAATTTCAGATCCCACATACGTTGAGCACAGTTTTGTCACTGCTTGTTATCGTTCTGTTGTTTTTCGGATTGCTGGCGGTTTTTGTCCCACTCATTATTAACCAGGCGGAGGCTATTTCGCAAATTGATGTGGACAAACTGCAACAAAATCTCCAGGGTCCTTTGCAATGGGTCGATAGCAGATTGCATGAATTCGGTACAATTCCCGACGAACAAACCATGCAGGATTTTATTGCCATTAAGGTAAAATCGATAGTAAATCTTGGCAGTGTGGGTAGCTTCATAGGCGGCTTTTTTAGTGCTGCAGGGAACATATTTATTGGGTTCTTTGCAATACTATTTATAGCTTTCTTCTTTATGAAAGATGAAAACATGTTTGAAAAAAGTCTGTTACTCATTGTGCCGGAAAAGAATCATAAGAAAACACAAGAGGTCATAGCCGATTCAAAAAATCTGTTAATGAGATATTTTATCGGAATATTCCTTGAAGTGCTTGGAGTTATGACACTAATCGCTGTAGGACTTTGGATTTTGGGCGTAAAAAATGCACTGCTTATCGGATTTTTCGGTGGAATAATGAATGTTATTCCTTACCTGGGACCAATAATCGGTTCTGTAATTGGTATATTTTTAGGAATGACAGGGACTTTAGCCTTCGGCTCTTTTGAAGATTTACTTCCAGTTTTACTAAAGCTTACCGGAGTATTTGTCGTTGTAAACTTTATCGATAATAATGTGCTGGTTCCTATTATTTATTCTAAAAGTGTAAAATCACACCCACTCGAAATCTTTATTGTAATAATAATGGGCGGAGGTATTGCCGGTTTGCCGGGAATGCTTCTGGCTGTTCCTGTGTATACAGTACTCAGAGTAATTGCAAAAGAATTCTTCAATCAATTCAGGGTAGTTAAAAAGTTAACCGAAACAATAGATTAATGTATATCGAACTCATAAAAATAAATTATCATATGAAAACAATTATTTCTTTTTTTATAGCACTGTTTATCTCAGTCACTGTATACTCTCAGAATTTAGAAAGACGTCTTGATTCCTTATTGCAGGGACATGTTAAAAGTGGCGAGATACATGGTTGCCAGGCATACCTGTTTCAAAAAGGCAAGGTAGTTTTCAATAAGCCATACGGATATATGGATATTGAGAACAATCGTCCGATGGAAAAAGATGCCATTTTTCGTATTGCTTCCATGACTAAAATTTTAACAGCAGCATCAGCCCTTAAACTATACGAAGAAGGTAAATTTCTATTGGACGAACCTGTGAAAAAATATATTCCTGAGTTCTCCAATTTAAGGGTTATAGCCCCTGAATGTAAAAACGAAGATTCTCTTATTACCATTCCATTGGAAAGAGATGTAACAATCCGCGATCTTTTTCGCCATACTGCCGGTTTTGGATATGGAGGCGATGATGTTGTGGGAAGACTGTATAAAAAAAGAATTGTTTTTTCAGAAGATATGACCTTAAAACAATTTGTACAATATATAACTACTGTTCCGCTAAAATATCAACCGGGTAGCAAGTGGGAGTACAGTTTTGCTAACGATATTCTTGGGTATCTGGTGGAAGTTATTTCAGGGAAACCTTTAGATGTATACATGAATGAAGCGATATTTAAACCTCTTACAATGGAAAACACAGGTTTCTATGTTCCCCAGGATAAACTCAACAAGCTATGTAATTTCTATGAGTATAAAGATAATAAGCTCAACCTGGTTGAGGCTGCAAAGAACAGCAAATTAGCAAAAAGACCTGCATTCATTTCCGGAGGAGGTGGTGGAGTTTCAACAGCTGATGACTATTCAAAATTCTGCCAGATGCTTTTAAATTACGGAGAATATAATGGCAAACGAATACTAAGCCGTCAGACAGTAGAATTATTAATATCAAACCAGATTGGGGAAATTAAAGATCGTTCATTCCCGGTCAATGGATTTGGTTTTGGCGTAGGGGTTACACCTGAAAAATATTGTGGAGGTACGGCAGATTGTTTTTGGTCAGGTGGTCCCTATAACGATACATTTATGTTTGACTATAATAGGCAAATGATAGCAATTCTGTTAATTCAAAACTCACCTTGGGGACATTTAGGTCTAATGGGTAAATTCAAAAAAATAATTAGTGAAGAAACAAAAGAATAAATCAATAGGCTGAAAATTGTTTACTACTGATTCTGCTTAACAGATTATAAAGAACTGACTAAAAGCTTGCTTAGCGAGAACTTTAGTCCTGAAATTATAGATCGCACATCACAAACGGTCTGGTTCTTAAGTGAGGATACAACCCAAGGCGCATGGTATGGCTAAAGCCAGATCTATTGCTGATCATGTTCCGCCCTAAAGTACCAGCTATAACCTGAATGAATAAAATAGCAATGAAATCCATTATTAACAAAATCCGGGAAGAACTTGAAAAAAACATTGATGAGAAGACTCAAGCCACGAGTCAGAATTACTTTAAGGAGAAAATAAAGTGTTTAGGCGTTAAAACAGCAATTGTAAGTCAGATCAGTAAGGAATTCTTTAAACTTGTTAACGATAAAACAAAATCAGAAATCTTTGATTTATGCGAAATTCTCTGGCAATCGGGTTGCATTGAGGAATCGTTTATTGCCTGCAACTGGTCTTTTTATATCCATAAACAATATGAACCAGTTGACTTTCAAGTATTCGAAAAATGGATTTGTGATTATGTAAATAACTGGGCTTCATGCGACACATTATGCAATCACACAATTGGAAAATTTATTGAGATGTATCCTGAATGCATTTCGAAACTAAAAGGATTCGCAAAATCAGAGAACAGATGGATGCGCCGTGCCTCAGCTGTAAGTTTAATTTTACCCGCAAGAAAGGGAAAATTTCTTAGCGATATTTTTGAAATAGCCGATATTCTGCTTTTAGATAAAGATGATTTAGTCCGAAAAGGATATGGATGGATGCTGAAAGCTGCCAGTGAATCGCACCTGCAGGAAGTTTTTGATTATGTAATCGATAGAAAAGCAATTATGCCGCGAACTGCTTTAAGATATGCCATTGAAAAAATGCCTGGTGATTATAAAGCCATTGCAATGAAAAAAAAATAATACTAAATTCACAGCATTATTCTTTTGATAATGATTTGAATAACATGAAAAAATATTACTGGAAAGGGATAAGCAATGATGAGAGAATAAAAGCAATCAGTGAATTAACTGGTATAATCAACCAATACGCAACAATTTTAAATTTTCAGAAATTTTCAGATTTTTCGTTGAGTCTTCTGCTTGAAATAGAAGAATGCAAGGTAATAGATTTACAATCAGGCTTAAAAACCATTATGTCTCTTGAACATATAAATTCTGACTTAACCAATTCAAAAGAAGATTGTATAGTTTTTTTGAATGTTACTTTCACAAAAGGCACCGGTGATTTGGAAATTGAGATTCCGGATATTCCTGAATAAGAGATGAAAACCTTACTCTATATTGATGACAACATACCAAGGGTTGCTTTACAAGGCAAAGTTACAAGAAAGACAACCTTCTCGGAAAATTGATCAAAGAAATTGTCCGTAGACTTTTTGATTTCTTTAGGATTTATTTAGAAAAATGAGAAATATACTTCTCACCTTTGTAAAAATTTGAAATAAATGAAAAGTAAAGTAGCTCTTGTCCGTTGCAATTCATACGAATTAAATGAAGTTAAACAAGCTGTTTCGAAGGGTATTGAACTTATTGGAGGCCCGGAAAATTTTGTTAAGCAAAGTGAAAAAATTGTATTAAAAGTTAACCTTCTGGCTGCTGATGTCCCTGAAAAATGTGTCACTACACATCCTTCGGTTTTCAGAGCTGTGGCTGAAATTTTTGTTAATGAAGGTGCAATAATCAGCTATGGCGATTCACCCGGATTTGGTGCTCCCTATGCAACAGCTAAAAAAGCTGGCCTTACAGATATAGCAGATGAGTTGAACATAGAGCTGGCAGACTTCAAAGAAGGCAAAGAAGTTTTTTTTGAAACAGGAAAACAAAACAAAAAATTCCTTATTGCTAATGGAGTTCTTGAATCCGATGGATTAATCAGCCTTCCTAAGTTGAAAACACATGGGCTCGAAAAATTCACAGGATGCATTAAAAACCAGTTCGGTTGTATTGTAGGAATGAGAAAAGCAGAGTTTCATGTAAAACTTCCCGATGCAACTGATTTTGCAAAAATGCTTGTCGATTTGAATAATTATATTAAACCCCGGCTTTATATTATGGATGGCATTATTGCTATGGAAGGCAATGGTCCTCGTGGTGGTAACCCAAAACCAATGAACGTTTTACTTTTCTCAACCGATCCGGTAGCACTCGATGCAACAGCATGCCGGTTGATTGATCTTAATCCTGCTCTAGTACCAACAACATTAATTGCCAGTGAAACCGGTACAGGAACATATTCCGAAGCAGAAATAGAAATTGTGGGTGACGAATTAAAAAGCTTTATCAATTCTGATTTTGTTGTGGATCGCACACCATTAAAAAAGGCAAAAAACAGTAAAATCTCAAAATTCCTGAATAACCGATTGGTTCCAAAACCTTTTATACTTTCAGAAAAATGTACAAAATGTGGAACATGCATCAATAGTTGCCCTGTTGAAGGGAAAGCAGTTAATTGGATCGATGGAAATCATTCAAAAGTTCCGGTATATAACTATGACAAATGCATACGATGCTATTGTTGCCAGGAAATGTGCCCCGAAAGCGCCATTATATTGAGAGACCCGTTGATTAGAAAGGTTTCTAAAATATTTTAACAGATTACGAATTTGATAATGTAAACGATTAACAAATTGGTTCAGGGCGCTAAATGACGCTAACTTTAAGTACTATAAGTACTCCAAACTCTAAGTACTAAAGTGTGCAATTATACAGACAATATT
>JAHEEB010000944.1 GCA_024640925.1 Bacteroidota bacterium
AACAAAATGAAGTTTTAGTTGAACACCAAAATAGTATATATGAGGTACTTAGAGTTATAAATTCAATTCCTATATTTCTTGAAGACCATTATGAACGTTTCGAGAATTCATTTAAAAAAATAGGTTCAGGTAACTTTCCAACTTATAACGATATAAAAGAAATCCTCAACCAGTTAATTAACAGGAACAATATAAGTGAAGGCAATATTCGTATCGATTTGTTTTTTAGTGATATAAACAAACTATCAGCTTATTTTATTCCACATTATTATCCTTCCGACGAAGTTTATAAGAAGGGAATAAAACTTGTTTCTTTTCCTGTTGAAAGGCTTGATCCCGAAGTAAAACAAACTGTTGTAAATAAGTTTGTAAGACAACAAGTAGATAAACTCCAGAAAGAAACCGATGCCTATGAAATACTTCTTACTAACCAGAAGGGACAAATAACCGAAGGAAGTAAATCAAATATATTTATGGTCAGAGATAAAGTGATTTATACTCCACCATCTGAACAAGTTCTTAAAGGAATTACACGACAAAAAACTATTTCTTTAGCTAATAAGTATGGAATAAAACTCCTTGAAAAAACGATTGAATTAAATACTCTAAACACATTCGAAGCTTGCTTTATAACCGGTACATCACCTAAATTATTACCAGTGAATTCAATCGATTCAAATCTTTTCAATACCAACAATGAGGAGGTTAAAACACTTATGAATGCTTATAATGAGCTTATTCATTCCTATTGTTTAAGCCATAGAGAATAACCCAGATTTAGAAAACTTTACCTTTCTAATAACAAATCTTAAAAATGTCTTCCAACAATTTTTTTTGTAGTTTTGCTGTTCAATTGAAGAATTTGTGAAAATAAAAAGACAAGAATTTGAAATAATGGCCCCTGTTGGTTCTTACGAATCACTCATGGCAGCAATACAAAGCGGGGCTAATGCTGTTTACTTCGGGCTGGATAAAATGAATATGCGTGCTCGTTCGACCGTTAATTTTACGGAAGTTGATTTAGATAAAATATTGGATATATGCAATAAACATAACGTTAAATCATATCTTACTTTAAATGTTGTTATTTACCAGGAAGAAATCGATAAAATGAAATACCTGGTCGATTTGGCAAGTAAAAAAGGTGTTTCTGCAATTATTGCAAGCGACCAGGCTGCCATTTCATATGCTCATTCGAAAGGAGTAGAAGTACATTTATCTACCCAGGTTAATATCAGTAATGTTGAATCCGTTCGTTTTTATTCGGGTTTTGCCGATGTTATGGTACTTGCCCGTGAACTGAATATGGACCAGGTAGCTGCTATTTCCAAAGCAATTAACGAAGAAAATATTTGTGGCCCGAAAGGTGAAAAGATAAGACTTGAGATGTTTATTCATGGTGCTTTGTGCATGTCCATTTCCGGAAAGTGTTATCTAAGCCTGCATGAGCTTAACCATTCTGCTAACAGGGGAGAATGTTTGCAAGTTTGCAGAAGGGGATATACCGTTCGAGACAAAGAATCGGAAATGGAGTTTGATATAGACAATGAATATATCATGTCTCCCAAGGATTTGTGTACCATCCATTTCTTTAACAAACTGATAGATGCCGGAATCAGGGTTTTTAAAATTGAAGGCCGTGCACGGCCTGCTGAATATGTTAAAATTGTTACTGAATGTTATAGTGAAGCTTTAAGTAGCATATTAGAAAATACATATAATCAGCAAAAAATAGATGACTGGATAAAGCGTTTAAGTACCGTTTTTAATCGTGGGTTTTGGGATGGGTATTATTTAGGACAGAGAATAGGGGAATGGAGCCAGGTTTATGGTTCAAAATCTACCCGGAAAAAAATATATGTTGGTAAATGCACGAATTATTTTTCGAATATTCAGATAGGTGAATTTACTTGCGAAGCATCGGAATTAAACTTGAATGAAGAAATACTAATTACTGGTGAAACAACTGGTGTACTTCAATTCTTTATAAAAGAAATTCGACAGGATTTAAAGAATGTTGAAAAAACCAATAAGGGTATTCGCTTTTCAATACCTGTTCCTGAGGTGGTTCGCAGAAATGATAAGTTATTTCGTTTTATTGAAGAGTAACTTCAATAGAAATCAATTTTTGTCATCCAATGTTCTAAAATGTTGATTGAGGAATAAAACCAATCTGTCTTTTCTTCATTTCATTTGGTATTATATGTTTTCAAAAACTCCTCCATAATTTCCTTTGTTGAGGAAGTACCAATTCTGTCGGCTCCTAATGACTTTAGCCTGAGCAAATCGCTGAGGGTCTTTATTCCACCAGCGGCTTTTACTTTAATATGAGGTGGACAGTGCTTCCTCATCAGAATCACATCGTAATCGGTTGCGCCTTCGTAATTGTAAAATCCCAGGGAGGTTTTTTTGAAGCCAAATCCAGTCGAGGTTTTTACATATTCTACATTGAGTTTACTGCATATCTCACAAAGCCTGATTTTGTATTTATCGTCATTCAAAAAATCATTCTCAAATATCACCTTTAAAATAGCATGATTTTTCTTTGTTATTT
>JAHEEB010000219.1:0-3054 GCA_024640925.1 Bacteroidota bacterium
CTTGAATTTTTTCGCAAATACTAATTCTTCTTTTTTCATTCGCTTGATTTTGTGTCAAGCTATTTCAGGTATAGACAGGGATCGGTGATCAGTGATCGGGGATCGGTGATCAGTGATCGGGGATCAGTGATCGGGGATCGGGGATCGGTGATTGGTGATCGGTGATCAGTGATTAGTGATCGGTTATTAGTGATCAGTGATTGGTATTTACAAAAAAGCCACCTCTGTATGAGGCGGCTTTTCAAGGTTTCAGGGTTCAGGCTGATTGTTTATTTATTGAGCATTAATAAATGAAAAAGGAATCAACCCGATGTTTTTTTATCCGGATTAAGCAATTGAATATTGACAATTTTAAATGCTTACAGCCTGCAAGGCGCACCGGATTATTCAATTCTGATATTTCGAATCTGTGCAAAATCGGAACCACCATCAATCATGGAATCTTTCTGATATTTCCACTCAAGCAAATGTTTTCCTGATGCAACTTTAATGGAATAGGTGGTCCAGTCAATTTCACCACTCAATTTGGTTATAACAACTAAGCTATCTACTGAAAAACTCATGTAATCATAGTTGAGTTCTGAACTAACTTTATAATCGAATGATATAGTTACTTCTTTCGGAGCATCCAATGAGGCTATCATCGATGTTGATGAAGAGGCATATATATTGGTGCTCTGGTAAACATTATCGGTCGATATGGACCATGGTGTTATAATCTGAAAATCGACACTTACCTGAGTTTCCAATTCAGTTACATAAACATTAGTCCCTGCCGAAATAATTTTCGATTTCAGTTTATCCGGGGTCATAACCATAAGTAGAGTTATTGTATCCTGTATTTCAAACAAAGATGTGCTTTGTCCAGGTTTTATAAACTGGCCAAGGTAATCACCCTGGGGAGTGCAAACCAATAAATTTTCGCTCGTACTATTAATAACCGAAACGGACTGCAAATTCACACCTGCATGTAATACAGCATTTTCGTCCTGAAGTATATCAATTCCAACAAAATTATCAATAATGGAAGAACCATCGATCGATTTTGCAATAATTGAATATGTACTTACAGGAATGAGAAAAGTAGTATAATTCATTGCCGGAATAACCGATAGTCCCTGAGTTGAGCCATCAAGTTTGGCAATGGATTCGATAAGAGCATCATCTGCGTAAATGGTAATTGCTTTACTGGTTTCGTTATATACGGTTAGTTCGCCATATTTACCAATATTGCTGGAATAAAACGGAATGGTGATATCAGCCGAAGTATGACCAGCATTGATCACCACATCATTTTCCTGATCCCAGCCAATATCAGTAATTTCGCCTGTAGTAGAGTTGGGATCGGAATACCAGTAATGGAAATACAGATAGTGTACCCCATAATCAACACTTACCTTTTTTTGCGATATTCCAGGTTGTAACGAGGCAATTTTTGCGCCTTCCTGACTGTTGAGGTAAACATCAACCTGGTAGATCACTGCCTGGCCATATTCGTCTATGCTTGGATAAGTGAGATTTAATGTGCCAGAGCCAACATACGAGTCATTATCGGTAATTAACCAGTTAGCCCTCTCATTAACAAGAGTTGTGTTCGATAAAGCAACACTCCACTGACGATATACATTTGCAATATCCGGATTATTCCAATCTTCAACATCAGAAGCTTTCCAGATCTGAAGCTTACAAATTGCCAGTTCCGGGTTCGGAATATTAATGAGAAAATTGGTACTCTTGGCAGGAATACTTGAAATTAAGGCAAAATCTTTATATAAATAAAGGATCTCCTCTGTTTCGTTGGTAACATAAAGATTACCTTCTAAATCAGGCTGGTCATCGTCTCCAGGATCTACACCATATACGCAGGAACCATCGTCATAATCGGCAGCTACATCATAGTTTGATGCAGAAGGGTCGGTGCATCCGCTTCGTTGTACTTCGCATTGCGAAAACATTAAAGCAACTACAATCAGCGACAGAAATGTTATAATTTTCGAGGTTCTCATACATAAACAGAATAAGGGAAGCTGCCATCAGACAGCCTCCCGGTTACACAAATGTTATTCAATTAAAGTAGAATCGGCCGGTACAACAGGCTGATCAACAGGCTGAACATCAGCAACGCCATCAACTTCCCAGGAAACAACTGAATCGGCTATTACAGTGATTTCAGCAACTTCAACTTCAGCAGCTGTTGTCAAATGTTTTGCTGTGAAGGTGAATTCTTTTGCAGTAATATCTTCCTCAGTTATTGGAATGATGTAAGTATAAGAACCGTTTCTATCTAATGTCGAAAGATTAAGTGGGTTTCCGTCTTCAAGGTAGCAAACAGATTCGATAAGTTTATCTCCTACATAAATCTGAACAGGATCACCACTGTGATTCGTTATTTCAATTCCGGCATATTTGGTTCCTTTGCTGTTTACAGAACCGAAATGAGGAATAACCATAACGACATCTTTGCGGTTTTCGTTAAGAATTAACCAGATATCCTTTTCTTCTCCATTTACAATTTCCTGTTCAATCCAACCAACTTGTTCAAAACCTACAGTACTGTTCTGATCGCTGAACCAATATAAGTAATGAAGGGTATAGTTACCATAATCAACACCAACTTTCTTATATTGATCACCAGGTTTAAGACTGGCAATTTTAGCACCAGTGCGGCCATTCAGGTAAACATCGACAAAATCGTCTGTTCCTCCATAATAAGAGAGATTAAGTGTTGCAACATCGGTGTATTGATCTGCTCCACTTACATGCCATGTAGCCCTCGATTCAACATCATCGTCATTTGACAATGGTACAAGCCAACGTTTGAAAACCTTTGTTGGATCAGGATTATTGATATCGGCAGCAACATCTTCCCATCGGTATAAATCCAGTTGAATTGTTCCTTCACCAGGATTTGGGACACTAACAAGGAAATCTGTAGCCGAAGCCGGAATTTTCTTAATAACTACTTCGTCTTTATAAAGAACAAGACGCTCATTAGAGTTGTTAATTATTAAAAGGTTCCCACTCCCATCCGGTTGGTCCGGACTAAATTCGCTA
>JAHEEB010000219.1:3064-6912 GCA_024640925.1 Bacteroidota bacterium
TATTACATACAATTTAGTTTAACCATATAATTGTTTTTAATATTAGAAATCCTGAATTGGAAAAATAGCAGAACAAAGAGGTACTGTCTGCCAGATTTTTATAGACCAGATTAACATAGTTTTCTTGTCTAAGTTCTTTTGCGTAATTCATAAAGTATTCATTTATAACAAAAAGAATTCAAATAGCATGCCAAAACCATTGTTTAGAAATGTTTTTTAAAAGGACAAGGAAGAATTTATAGGGTTGCATGTATCAGGAAAAAAAGTTAAATTATTATAAAAGATCTCAAAATTTTTAAAATCTATATATACGATTTTCAACTAACAAATTAACTTTTGAATATCGATGAACGATTTTTAAAATATAAAATGATTATTGCAAAACGAATATTTCAAAAAAGCTTGAGTTGATTGGGTACTTCAGGTTTATAAAAATTCATTCGCATGTCTATCTTGTAATCGAGGCATAGCTCACGAAATTGCTTGTAAAGTTTTTCGCTGTTTGGAGAAGCACAGTTGTAGCTATCCCCAAATTTTTTTTCATATTTCTCCTGAACACCTGGAAATAACCTCTCCAGCTGATGATAATAATATTCCCTTTGGCCTTCACGTTGAGTCATTCCCATCCAGGCAAGGATATATTTACCACCTGCCTTGGAAACAGAGTGTACAATGGATGAGATATTTTCGATTGTATCGGTAATAAAGGGTAAAACCGGAGAGAGAACTGCTCCTGTGTATATTCCTTCCTGACTTAGACTCCTCATAGCCATGAGTCGCTGAGAAGAAACCGGTGCACCAGGTTCAATAACCTTTGATAAATCGTCGGAAGAGGAAGTGATGGTAAAAGAGACCGCTGAGTAAATCTTTCCAATTTGTCTTATTAAATCGATATCCCGCAAAACCAGGTTACTTTTTGTAATAACATGTATTGGAAACTTATATTTTAAAATAATTTTCAGAGCTTCCTTAATAAGCCCATATTCTTCTTCCACAGGCATATAAGGATCGTTCATACTACCCGTTCCGATAGTACCTTTTTTTCTAAGTTTTGAAAGCTTTTGTTCCAGTAACTGAATTGCATCTTTCTTAATTCTAATATTTGCAAGATTGCCCACACCATAAACTTTGCTTCTTGTATCACAATAAATACACTGATGTTGACATCCCCGATAGATATTCATACTATATAATGTCCCAAAAAAAGGATCGGGACCGCCCCTAACTGGCGATAAAATTGATTTAGCATCGATATATTCTGGCATAAATAGAAAAATTCGTTACGAAAACAAGCAAAATCAGATTGTCAACTCAATCCGGTTTCCTTCTATATCTTCAATAACACTCTCGTAATAACCATCACCGGTTTGTCTTGGCTTTTGAACAACCTTAATACCTTTATCTGATAGTTCCTGAGTTAACTTATCTACATTATTCTTGCTGCCTAGAGCAATGGCAACATGACCCCACTGTGCTGAATGAGAAGTTTGTACTTCCTGGTGCATTAGTTCTATTCTTATTCCGGTAGAAAACGAAAGAAAATAGGAAGAGAAACCTTTTGAAGGATTTAAATATATCTTACCGGCTTTCGCTCCAAAATGTACCACATAAAAGGTTTTCATATCCTCCAGATTGTTTGTCCACAAAGCAATATGAGCAATCTTATTGCTTTTTACAGGTTTTAAAATATAAAATAAAATTGTTCCAGCCAAGATAATCGTTACACTATTTGCGCAAATCATGGGAAGATCTTTCAAACAAATACCATAAATCAACCAGAGAAGAATACCAAAACAGAAAAATATAAACATAATTGGAGACAAGTCTTCTGTAGACTTGGTTTTCCACGTTTTTACAGCTTGTGGTATAAACGCAGCCGTAGTAAGGACTGCGGCTGATAATCCGATTAATTTAACCAACATAGTAACAACCTTTAATTTTCTTTTGTAAGTGCTTTGTTCAGTGTTGAGAAAAGCTTGTCTCTTTCAATTGGTTTGGAAATATAGGCATCGAACCCGCTTCCCAGTATCTTACTTTCGTCTTCGAAGCGGGCATAAGCTGTCTGAGCAATAATAGGAACAGATACTTTCATCCTTCGCAATGCTGACACTGTATCATACCCATCCATATCGGGCATTTTAATATCCATGAGTATAATATCCGGAATTTTTTTCTCACAAAACAGGATAGCTTCTGAACCACTCCTGGCCCAATCAATCGAAGCCATTGTTTTTTTTAATAAAGCTTTTAAAAGCTCGTAATTTGAAGGATCGTCTTCAACAATTAAGAAGTTTTTAGCCTGATAATTCATTACTGGTTCAGGTTTTCTGATTTTTAACTCAACCTTGGAAATATCGGTAGTTTCTTGTGTATCAACAGGCATAGGAAGCGTGAAGAAAAAGGACGATCCTTTATTTGGAGTGGATTCTACTGTTATTTCACCATCAAGAAGTTCAACCAGTTTTTTCGAGATAGTTAAACCCAGACCAGCACCTTGATAGAGTTTATTACTATCTGGTTCAACTTTTGTAAACCGATCGAAAATAATATGTTGAGTTTGTTTGTCAATTCCAACACCTGTATCATGCACAAAGAATTTAATTATCTTTTTCCGCTCATAGTTTTTTAACCGTTCTATTATTGAAAAACCATATTCGATAGTACCCTCGTGGGTAAATTTAATTGCATTGTTTAAAAGATTTGAGAGTATTTGTTTCAATCGAATCCCATCGGTTTCTATTGTCAATGCTTCTGCACCGTCAGGAATAGTCAACAAAAGTGAAACTTTCGATTTATTGAATTGGTTATTAATCTCGTTGAATGTATAATACAATTCATTTAATAAGGCTGCGAGATAAAATTTTGAGTAATTCAAAGTTAACTGACCAGCTTCTATCTTCGAAATATCAAGAATATCATCGATAAGTCGTAACAATGTGCTGCAGCTTGAATTTATGAGTTCAAGATACTCAGCTTTTTCTGCTGATGGCAATTCATTCTCGCTCAGTAACCCGGCAAAACCAATGATGGAATTCATTGGTGTACGTATCTCATGCGACATATTAGCAAGGAAGGCGGATTTAAGCTTATCTGCTTTTTCAGCTTGTTCCTTCGATTCCTTCAACATTTTTTCGGTCATATCGCGTTTCTTATCACGCAGTTCGATTTGCTCCAGCATGTTATTAAATCGGTCATATAAAACACCAATTTCATCGTTATTCCTTTTCTTTAAACGGATGGTATAATTTGCTTCCTTCTTTATTTTTTCGCTAACATTGGCTAGATTCAAAATCGGATCCGAAACAATTTTCTGAAAAAGGAAGGCCATCACATAAACAATAAATAACATTAAGATTAAAACTAAAGCTGCTGAACGAATATTTTTATTGATATTCATGCTGGTAGTTTTAAAAGATAACTTCAGAACAATAGTGCCATATTGGGTGCCACGGTAAATAATTCTATGCTTTGCAATAACCGATTTGCCTATATTGTCCTTAACTATGCTTACAGAATCTATATCATCGAATTCTTTAACATTTGATGAAATTTTTAGTTTTGCAGGGTTGTAATTTACAAACTGTGAACCATTCTTATCATAGACCGCAACAAACAAGATATCATCAGTAGATTTAAGGTTATCAAGTACCTGGCTAGTTTCTTCTTTAATTCCAAAAAACAGAGGTGCACTGCAATATTCAGCTGTATATCGGGCAAGCAGAATAGCATCGTGTTTTAAGCCATCCTGTTGTCTGTTTGATTCACTTATTGAGAAAAAAACAAAAGCCAGTCCTGCTGTTATGATATAAATTATCATAACAATTAAAATAATCTTATACCTTATAGAT
>JAHEEB010000220.1 GCA_024640925.1 Bacteroidota bacterium
CCCCTAAAACCGGATTTTACATATAAATCATCCATATACATCGATTTGCCAACCCATGTATAATAACAGAAGGTGTCATCGGGGTTTTTATCAAAACACTCATTTTTCGGTTTTTCTTTTCGGAGAGAACCTTGACTAACTCCGCCTTTTAAGGCGGTGATCAGACAGAATATACAACTGGCTTTAGCCATGCAATTAATGATCTATTTCAGGGCTAAAGCCCCATAAGCAATAGCCTTAAGCTCCGCCCTGAAGGACGGAGTTAGTCATATGCCCGATACTCTATTATACAGAAAGGTTCTTGGGTAATGAAGAAGGACATATCCAACAATTATTTTATCAGTTGTTTCAGCAATAAAACAATTTATGAAATCCTTCTCCTCAATCATTTTTTCAACCGTATTAATCATCTTTTCAGGTCTTCGTTCAAATAGAGCAAACTTTGTATAAATTATTAAGTTCCTCAAAATCTGATTCTTTAACGCTTCTTAAATTAATTTCCATATATTAATTTATTTTTTTTAAATTCTATTTTGGCTGATTAACAGCCACGCTTAAATTTTCATTCATACTTCCCTGTCTGTATCCCTCAAGGTCAACAGTTACAATAGCAAAACCAATTAATTTTGCTTTTTCAATAACATTAAGTCGTACTTCGTTTTCAAAAAACCGGTTGACATCTTGTGATGAAACCTCTATTTTAAGCGTTTTATTATTATACCGGGCCCTTACATAATGAAAACCAATATCATATAAGTAATTTTCCATTTCATCTATCATTCGCAGACTTTTGATTTCAATAGTTTCCCCATATGCAAACCGCGATGAAAGACAAGCCATTGCTTCTTTATCCCAGGTGGATAACCCTAATTCTTTTGAAAGTTCCCTTATCTCGTATTTAGTTAAACCAGCCTCCTGCAAAGGACTCCTTACTCCAAGTTCGCGGAGCGCTTTTAGTCCTGGCCGGTAATCCTGCAAATCATCTGCATTGGAGCCATCGACCAGGTTGGAAATTTTCAGTTCTTTAGAAGTAAAAGCTATTTGTGTAAAGAGTTCATTTTTACAGTAATAACACCTGTTTGCCGGATTTTTTTTAAATTCAGGATTTTCAAGCTCATGTGTTTCAATTATTTTTATTCGGGCATTAATACTGGCTGCAAAACTTTTGGCTTGCTCCAATTCACGCATTGGATAAGTAGGAGAAACAGCTAAAACTCCATAGACATTATCACCTAAGACATCCACTGCTACTTTTAATAAAAAAGCGCTATCGACTCCTCCAGAATAGGCAACAACGACATTGTCCATGTCTTTTAATATTTCACGTAGTTTTTTGTACTTTATATTTATCATGTTTTCCTTTTGTTTTAAAACAGATTCGTTTTAATAAAACCTATCGGGTTTGTGTAATAAGGGTTAATAAGTCAACAACCCTTTGCGAATAAGCAGTTTCATTATCGTACCAGGCTAAAATCTGTATAAAATCACCGTTTATTACTTTTGTGGATAAAGAATCGAAAACTGCCGAATGTCTGTTTCCAATGATATCTGTAGAAACAACAGGATCGGAACAATATTCAACTATTCTTTTCATTTCGTTGGCAGTTGCGCGCTTAAATTCCTCATTAATACTATATGCGGTAACATGCTTATTCAGACAGGCGGTTATTTCTACATAAGAACCTAATGGGATGGGTACACGAGTTGCAAAACCATCCACTTTTCCTGATAAGCCAGGCAAAACCTTTTTCAACGATTCAACAGCTGTACTTGTGGTAGGAATAATGTTGCAAAGTGCAGCCCTTGAACGACGCAAATCGCTGTGCGGGCCATCGTGTAATGATTGATTATTGGTATAGGGATGGATTGTATTGAAAAATGCTTTTTCCAAACCAAATGCTTCGTCTAACACTTTTATCAGAGGGGCTATACAATTTGTTGTGCACGATGCATTAGAAATAATAATGTCATTGACGGTTAATTCCTGCTCGTTAACACCAATAACAATGGCTTTATTAATAGAATCATCCCCTGGCTGGCACAGAATAACTTGTTGTATTCACCCCAGGGAATATTTTTAGGATCCGTTTCATGAAACAACGCAATCTTTCTGTTATTAAGAAGAATGGAATCATCATTAAATTCAGTTACATCAAAGAATTTTCCATGCAACGAATCGTATTTCAGCAAGTTAAACAAAGTAGCAGAAGGCATAGGATCGTTTACTGCAGCCACTTCAAAATTATCCGATTCGGAAAGAAAACGTATCAAGAGTTTTCCAATCCGGCCACATCCATTAATCCCAACTTTTACAGACATGATAAATATATTAATAGGAATGCAAATCTTCAGCTTATTTTTAATTCCTGAAATCCCGCATTTATGGTATATTGAATTTTAGTTTTATTCTTGTATTCTTTTGGCAGGCTAGAAGAAAATATCACATAAACAGGGGATATCAAATATACTTCAATGTTGTATTTTTGCAATCATAAAACTTTTTGAACAGTTAATTGTTATACCTAAAATGAAAAAACTTTTTTCCATATTATTTGTTTTTCTCATCCTGCTTTCAGGAATGCATCTTTCTATTGCAACCCATATTTGTGGTGGCGAGATAGCAGCTGTGAAATGGTCATTCTCCGGTGAGAAAGCAACTTGTGGCATGGAGAATACAAAAACATACCCTGTAAACCACGGAATTACTTCAAACTGCTGCCATAACAATATTGCAGTTTATTCAATAGACAATAATTACAATCCTACTTCCTTCCAAATTAAAGAATCAGAAAAAAATGTATTACTGGTCTATTATATACCGGTAACTATTTCATTTAGTACCTCTGTTAGTGCAAACTCATTACATAATAATTCTATTCCTCCAAATATTGCATTGACAAGCGATGTTAACCTTTCTGATATTTGCGTTTTCCGTATTTGAGAACGACATCCTTTCTATTATTTTGCAAAAAAGCTATTATGCTTTATTGTTAAAATGATGCTCATTTTCCATTTCTAAATTTTCACAATTAAATTTTAAAATAATGAAAAAATTAAAATTCATTGTTGCTGCTATATTGGCAGTAGTATTGGGCACAACTACATATGCCCAAATACAGGACAATTCTAAAATGACAACTAAAACCGAAACTTTTAAGGTTTGGGGTAGTTGTGAAATGTGCAAAGCACGAATTGAAAAGGCTGCTAAAACAGATGGTGTTTCTAAGGCCGAATGGAGCGATGAAACAAAGATACTCACATTAATTTACGACCCATCGAAAGTGAATAGCGACGATGTGTTAAAAAAGATTGCCACTGTTGGACATGATACCGAAAAATTCAAAGCAGATGATAAAGTCTATAACAGTTTACCTGCCTGCTGCAAATATGAACGGAGAAAATAGATAAGCCCGAATTCAAAGAGATTTGTAGATAAATTTTTGTAAATTAAGTAGTTCTAATTTAATTGATTATGAAAAAGGAGATTTTTCTATTGACATTTGCTGTAATAACCATGATTGCTGTCTCGTGCAGTGGTAGTTCTTCTCACAAACAAAGTGATTCCACCACAAAAGAGGTGTTATACACATGCACTATGCACCCTGAAGTGATTAGTGATAAGCCAGGTTCTTGTCCTAAGTGTGGAATGACTCTGGTTGTTAAAGAATAGCAGGTGATTTCGAATCGAATGAAAATGGTGATGTACTGGTTTAGCTGGTGCATCACCTGATTAAATTATTAATTATGTTTAACCGACTTGTCAAATATTTTCTCGAAAACCGTCTGGTTACCTTTATCTTTCTCATTGTCTTTGTTGTGTTGGGAATTGTTTACACACCGTTTAACTGGAATACAGGCTTTTTACCACGAGATCCAATTCCGGTGGATGCAATACCCGATATTGGCGACAATCAGCAGATCGTGGCAACTGAATGGATGGGACGTTCGCCAAAAGATATTCAGGACCAGGTTACTTATCCGCTTACAACTGCTTTGCTTGGAATTCCGGGTGTTAAAACTGTACGTAGTACTTCCATGTTTGGCATGTCGTTTATCTATGTTATTTTTAAAGATAAGGTCGAATTTTACTGGAGCCGTTCGCGTATTCTCGAAAAACTAAACTCCTTACCATCGGGGACTTTGCCCATAGGTGTAACACCTACACTTGGCCCCGATGCTACAGCACTTGGGCAGATATACTGGTACACCCTCGAAGGACGTAACCCAAAAACTGGAGAAGCAAATGGTGGTTGGAATCCGCAGGAGTTACGCACCATTCAGGACTTTTATGTAAAATACAGTCTTTCAACAGCAGAAGGAGTATCGGAAGTAGCATCGGTGGGTGGTTTTATAAAGGAATATCAGGTTGATATAAACCCTGAAGCGCTTAAAGCATACAATGTATCAGTAATGGATGTAATGAACGCCGTCAAACAGAGTAATCTGGATATTGGGGCTGAAACCATTGAACTGAACAATGTTGAATACATTATCAGGGGATTAGGGTATGTAAAGAATCTGGATGACCTTGAAAATTCGGTAATTACTGTTCGAAACAATGTTCCTGTGCGAATTAAGGACGTTGCCCAAACCTCGAATGGTCCTGCTACACGTCGTGGTGGACTCGATAAAGGCGGTTCCGAGGCTGTGGGAGCAGTTGTGGTTGCGAGATATGGATCAAACCCCATGGATGTGATTACGAATGTTAAAAACAAAATAAAGGAAATAGAAGCAGGACTACCCCAAAAAACATTACCCGATGGCAGCATATCTAAAGTTACCATTGTTCCTTTTTACGATCGCACAGGATTGATTAAGGAAACCATTGGAACGCTGGAATCGGCCTTATCGCACGAAATCCTGATTAGCATTATAGTAATTATTATACTGGTCTTTAATATCAGGGCTTCTGTTATTGTAGCCGGGTTACTTCCCATAGGGGTTTTAATGACTTTCATTTTAATGCATTTATTTGGGGTCGATGCAAATATTGTAGCCTTATCGGGTATTGCCATTGCCATTGGAGTAATGGTAGATATTGGGATTGTCGATGTGGAGAATATTCTCCGACATTTAGAAATGCCTGAAAACCACGGCATACGTGGCAAAAAATTAATGTCTGTTATTTACCTGGCAACTACCGAAGTAAGAGCAGCAGTTGTTACTTCAATAGCAACTACTATAGTCAGCTTCATTCCTGTATTTGCTTTGGAAGCATCGGAAGGTAAACTATTTCACCCCCTGGCGTTTACGAAAACTTTCGCCCTGTTATCGGCCTTTATTTTAGGTATTGTTGTATTGCCTACATTGGTGCATATATTCTACAATATCCGCTTCGATACAAAGAAAATACGAAAGTGGTTTAACGGCAGCCTTATAGTGGCAGGTATCTTATTTATTATCTTTTGGCATACATGGACAGCTTTGGCTTTAATAGCCATAGGCATAAACAACTTGATGGAATATCGCTGGCCTGAAAAACGCAAAGAATATACAAACTACATAAACATTGCAATTACTGTATTGGTTGCAGCGTATTTCTTATCAATTGAATGGTTGCCTTTAGGGGCTCACAATAGCACCCTTATTAACTTCTTTTTTGTTGCTGGCATAGTCGGTGTAATTCTTACAGCCCTTATGTCCCTGGTTCATTTTTACGAACCAATACTTCGCTGGGGCTTACGCAACAAATGGAAATTTCTATTACTTCCTGCTTTTACACTATTTTTTGGAATAATGGTGTGGCAGGGTTTCGATAAAATATTCGGGTTCGTGGCAACAGGTTTTGAAAAGGTTGGCTGGCAAAGTTTCAGGCAAACAGCAGTTTGGCAAGCTCCTGCAAAAATATTCCCGGGTACAGGCAAAGAGTTTATGCCATCGCTTAACGAAGGTTCTTTCCTATTAATGCCTACAAGTATGCCCCATTCGAGCATAGAAAAGAATTTAGAATATATTGAAACACTCGACAAACGTCTTTCGGCAATTCCTGAAGTGGAGGTTGCTGTTGGCAAGTGGGGTCGTGTAAATTCAGCCCTCGACCCTGCACCTGTACAAATGTTCGAGAATACAATCAATTACCGCTCCGAATACATTTTAGATGAAAATGGGCATAGAGTTCAGTTTAAAGTGGATGATAATGGTTGGTTTGTTTTGGATATTTATGAAATTAGAAATGCAATAGAATTAAATAGAAATAAAAAAGAAACAGATAGAAGTACAATTGGTATAAATGGTAATACGATTGATATAAAAAGCATTAAAAATATTTATTATGATAAGGAGAATGAATTATTTCATATTTTATTTAACGATAAATGGATAACAACTAAATCTGCCGACCAATCTGGTTCAACTTATTTAAACTTATTTCAATATATTTCCAATAATATCAATATATTTTTAATTAAAGATGAAGATGGAGAGTATTACAGACAGTGGAGAAAGAATATAAAGAACCCGGATGATATCTGGAACGAAATTGTAAAAGTCACCAACATTCCGGGACTTACCTCTGCGCCTAAATTGCAGCCTATCGAAACCCGCTTGGTAATGTTATCAACAGGTATGCGTGCGCCAATGGGCTTAAAAGTGTATGGCCCCGATTTGGAAACTATTGAACAAGCTGGGATGATGTTTGAACAAGCTCTAAGGGAAGTTCCTTCGGTTAAATCATCATCGGTATTTTACGACCGTGCAGTGGGTGCACCTTACGTAGAGATAAAACTTAACCGTGAAAACATGGCACGTTATGGAATGAGTGTGAGTGATGTACAGGAAATATTACAGGTTGCTGTTGGTGGTATGGTTTTAAGCAGCTCAGTTGAAGGCCGTGAGCGTTTCCCGATGCGTGTGCGCTATGCCCGCGAATTACGGGACAACCCCGAAGATTTAAAA
>JAHEEB010000945.1 GCA_024640925.1 Bacteroidota bacterium
CCATTGATTATTTATTGTCAGGAGCTTATTTTGTTTCGGTGGTTATTGATAAGGCTGAAGTATCTCACAAAAAATTAATTGTTAAACATTAGAATTAACCCAGTTTTTCCTTTGAAATACCCAGTTCCTTTTCATCAAGGTGATCGCCAACGGGTTCTATATGGATAGCAACATCGAAAATATCTTCCACGCTTGATTTTATCTTATCTTCAAGATTGTGAGCTATACGATGGGCTTCGGAAATAGTCAAATCGCCTTCTACCTCAATATCAATATTGATCATCATACTTGGACCTATCTTACGGATGCGCATTCGATGCGGATTTTTTATCTGAGGAAAACATTCTGCTATATGGAAAATTTCTTCATATACCTTCCTGTCAACATTTCCATCCATTAGTTCCATATTTGTATCGATGAAAATTTTAACAGCAACTCTGATAATCCACATACTTACAAGTAAAGCTGCAATGGGGTCGAGAATGGGCATTTTAAGAACGTGGGTAAATATAAGTCCCACAAGTACAGATGAAGAAATAAATACATCGCCTTGCATGTTCTTCGAATTAGCAATGAGCATGCTGCTTTTTACTTTTTTTCCAATGTTATACTGGTGCCATGACAGGAGAAGTTTTCCGATTATCGAAATTACAACCACAATAATTGCAAATTTGTCGGGCAAAGATTGAACTTCGCCTGTTATCAGTTTTTTAACCGATGTCATAAATAATTGAGCTCCGGCAAAAAACACAATAAAAGAAAGAGCATTAGCTGCAGTAGTTTCAGCTTTTGCATATCCGTAAGGGAACCTTAGAGTGGGAGGTTTGATAATGATGGTAGCTATGATTAGGGTCATAAAAGAAATAAGAACATCACTGCTTGAGTCAATACCGTCGCCCAATACAGAAAGACTGCCTGCAAAAAAACCAGTCAGAATTTTTGAAAGAGCAAGAAAAGCATTTCCTCCAATTGCCACCCAGGATGCGGTTTTTATCGCTTGTGTTCTCGATTCTTCGGTTAACATCTATACAATTTTAAATCTGCTAAAGATATTTAAAACAGAATGCTTTCTTTAATACCCAATTCCTCACCGACCCGTCTGCAAATAACATGATTGAGCCAGTTAGGCTGATGTGCATCGGAACTGAATACCCAACGGAATTTTCCGACAAATGGCAGAAGAAACTTTTTCCAGTCGTAATGCCATATATATCGGTTATTTAGCTCAACAATTCCACCATCAGGAATTTTTCTTAAGTCTGTATCTGTTGCATACGGATGAGCAATGATTACAGGCTTTCCTTTCGAGTTAAGCTTTTCGTATCCTATGTAATCTTCTGGTTTCTGGCCCCAACAGTGATATACATAATAATCAAAATCATATTCAATGGCTTTATCAACGCTTCCGTGTCCATTCACTTCGGTACCGAGTTTAAAACCGTATTTTCTTACTTCATTGCAATATTCATCCCAACGATGAGGCATAAACATTTCGAAGTGATCACTTATTCCAACAATTTCAGCATGTTTGGCAAAAGCCACCATTTTAATGGTTTGTTCCGATACTACAGCGCCGTCAAAAGAAGAATAGGTAGTATGAATATGAAGATCCTGTTTCAGCAAAATGGAATTTTCAGCAAAAATAAGTATATCAATCCGAATCAATTCATAATTTCGGTATGAAAAACGATAAAGGATGGAAAAAATCAGAAACATGATTTCGGTTGATTGGTCTGAGGTCGAAAAAATATACCTCGAAGGAATTGCAACTAAAAATGCAACCTTCGAAGTATCAAGTCCTGGTTGGGAAAAATGGGATAGTAATCATTTGAAAAAAATGAGATTAGTCTATGAAATAGATGGTAAAATTGTCGGATGGGCAGCTCTATCACCCGTTTCTGCGAGGAATGTTTATGCTGGTGTTGCAGAAATCAGTATTTATATTAGTGAGCAATACAAGGGTAGGGGAGTGGGTTCAAAACTTATGAAAACTGTGATTGAAGAATCTGAAAAGGAGGGTATTTGGACTATTCATTCCGGTGTTTTTCCTGAAAACACACAGAGTCTTGCCCTTCATCATAAATTTGGTTTCAGGACAATCGGATATCGCGAAAAAATTGCCAGACTTGATGGTATCTGGCGCGATGTATTATTGCTTGAACGCAGGAGCAGGGTTACAGGCCTGTAGAATTTCTTAATTATTAAAGGGAAGGGTTATTCAAATAAGATCTATTTTTTTATATTTGCGAAACCTTTTTGGTTTTACAAAAGGGCATTTAGCTCAGTTGGTTTAGAGCACTACCTTGACAGGGTAGGGGTCACTGGTTCGAATCCAGTAATGCCCACTTTTTAAGAAATAGATTATTGTTAACGCTCGTGAATCTTAGATTTTACGGGCTTTTTTATTTTTTTCAATACTTAATCGAAATTAATATTTCTAACAAATATGTGACCTATTCGGTGACCTATTTTTTATTTTATCTTTAGGTCACCGAATAACACATAAGTAACATATAAACAGTTAGTTGAAAATATTATTTAGGTGATT
>JAHEEB010000946.1 GCA_024640925.1 Bacteroidota bacterium
GTTGACTTATTTCCAGAGGCTATATCCTTAACAATAACAGTTCCTGCTTCAGTGCCATCGGATTTCCATGGTTCACATCCTTCATTTTCTGTTGTTGCCCTGAAAAACAAGGTGCCGTTCACATCTGTCAAATTAGAAATATCAGCCCCATCATATCCAGGTTTAATATCCTTCAACAATTCAGCATCGGTACCATTAAATATGTATGGCTCATAACCTGTTTCTCCATTGTTCGCAATCATAATTACCGATGTATCAAACATACTAAACGATGAAGGGTTGCCACTTGAAGAACCACTATATAAATCAACAGCTACTGAATTACCTTCCTCTGTGCCATCAGTAAAAAACAATTCCTTGCCTTCAGCAGAACTTGTAGCAGTAAAATATAGCTTATTATTATAAAGAAAAAAATCCAACGGATTGGAACCAGTGCTACCAGTATAAATATCCGATAATAGAGTCGTACCAGCCTCGGTGCCGTCCGTTTTCCATAATTCTTTGCCATTTATACCATCATCCGCAGTAAAATAAAGGTAATTGTTATATGTGCAATATGCCTTGGCATTTGAGGGATATTCAGCTGGGTTAATATCTTTAACCATAACCGTCCCAGCAACAGTCCCATCGGTTTTCCATAGTTCTAAGCCAGCAGTATTTATTTGTGCTGTAAAAAATAAATTATCAGACATGGCAACAAAATTTCTCGGACTTATAGCATCTTCATTTAATATGATTGTTCCATCATTTGTTCCATCACTCTTCCATAATTTTACATAATTGGATGAGTAGCTTACCAAATATAATTCATTGTTCCAAACCGTAATTGGAGAATAATAATCGATATTTACTTTATCTGATACCATCTGAGTACCATCAGCTGTTCCATCAGTTTTCCAGAGATGGCCCTCACCCAAGGTGTCATCGGCAACAAAATATAAGTTGGCATTCATTAACACATTAGAAAAATTATTGATAGAAGTTCCGCTACCTTTATTTATATCCTTTAATTGTTGAGTCCCCGATTCAGTGCCATCAGAAACCCATAATTCACAGCCATTAACACCATCATTTGCAGAGAAATATAATTTTCCATTAAAATTGGTAAGACCTAAAGGATTTGCTCCATCTACACCCGGGTAAATATCCTTAACCATTCCGGTACCTTTAGCAGTACCGTCGGATTTCCACAATTCCATGCCTGTGTTACTATAACCCATTAGAATATCATAAGAACCTGTTACAAAATAAAAATTATCTTCGCAGATTACAGGTGTTCTGTAGGTTCCCCAGGAATAAAATCCTTCAGTTAGCAGTATTGTGCCCTCTGAAGTACCATCTGTTTTCCAAAGTTCATCGCCATGAGATTGAGAGCCTGCAAAAAAGTATAGTTCATTATTAAATTCAAAAAACAAACTAATCTGAGATCCATTTACATTATTATTCAAATCTTTAATCATATAGGTACCGGCTGAAGTTCCATCGGTAATCCACAATTCAGCTCCATGCTCTCCGTCATTGGCAGAAAAATAAGTTTTTCCATCCTTATTGAAAAAGCCAGAAGGATAAGAACTCTGCGGAAAAGGGTTAATGTATTTAACCAGTTCTACCTGAGCATTGACATTTGCTGTTGGTAGATTCAGCCCAATGATCAATGCAAAAGAAAGTGTAATAAATCGATTCATAAAACAAATTATTTAAGTTTATTTTCCTGGATTAACCAAGGTTGTTTATTTGAAGCGGCAAGTTTATGAATTCGCTGGAAAACTATTGTTTAGTAATGTGTGCTATCCATCACAAAGAACTGCATATTATCCCTAAAGTGATGAATTAATTTGAATAGTAGTTTTTTTGTCACTATAAAACATAAAAAAACTGGTAGGTTCGTGAGGACACGAATCAAGGCGCAGAATAGTAGACTTCGCCCTGAAGGACAACCCAAAGAAAAGCCCGTCAAATTGCTTGACGGGCGTAACATAACGTTTAACCAATTTGTTTTTTTTATTTAACGAATTAACTAATTACTTAATTTTTTGAAGAATAACGATCACCGATCACCATATTATAAAATATCTAAACCGTTTTATTATATAACATTCACATAAATACTTTTGACATCCTTTAACCGGTATTTATCCTCTGCATTCTGTATTCAGTGGAAATAGGCAATCAAGCTATTGACTTCGGATTTAAAATAATTTAACTTGCTCCGGTTGTTAACAACGGGGTTTATTTGTTTTTACCCTGGATTGTAGGGTTATTGCAAGAAAAACAAAAATAATTATCAAATCGAATTACCCTGTTTTATACACAATTGAAAGGAGGTGTTGTGTGCAAAACAATTCATTTTGCCTTGGTTCCAAGTATCTACTTAAAATCAAAATCCAATGAAAAAAATTCTTTTTTTATTTCCTGTATGTTGTTTTTTCCTTTTTGCACTCCTAATTTTTAGTTGCCAGAAGGAAGAAAATGAAGAGTATGAGGTGAACTTCCGTATTGATCAACAGGTTTTAACTGATAACACGAATCTGAAATGCACTCCTGT
>JAHEEB010000947.1 GCA_024640925.1 Bacteroidota bacterium
TTTCGTCAGATTCCATACTTCCAGGTTTTTTCTGATAAATCTGGTTTTATACCCAACCTGAGTTTTATCGATCTATTATTTAACGAAGGCTCACAGGCAGTTGATATTTGTTTGAAAAGCTTTGTCCGGTAGTAGTTAAATAAGTAGCCTTATCAGCCCTATTTGAAGTTTTTTTTTGGCTAAGTTGCTTGTTCTTAAAAAACTGTAAAAAATAATTATATATTTGATCTTTCCTTAACTAACCGGAAACAACTATTACTAATTATAAATTTTTAAAAATTACTATGGAAAAAAATTCTCTTAATGGAATTACATTTTACAGTGGTGAACAAATTCCAGTTGAATTACACAAAGTACGTGTTGTACAAAAGCTATTTCTTAATCCAATCGACGAGAGGTTAGCTGCAATTTACAGAGCCGGGTTTAATACATTTCAGCTCAATACGCTGGATGTATTCCTCGATATGCTTACCGATTCAGGCACAAACGCGATGAGCGATAACCAGATATCCTCTATGTTAAAAGCTGATGATGCCTATGCCGGTTCACAAAGTTTTTACCGGATGGAAGCAGCCATTAATGAAGTCTTTGGAAAAAAATATGTTTTGCCGGCACATCAAGGCAGGGCAGCTGAAAATATAATATCTCAAGCTTTTATTAAAAAGGGTGATGTTATTCCTATGAATTACCATTTTACTACCACTAAAGCCCACATGGAACTCAACGGTGGTACTATTTTTGAAATTTATACCGAAGAAGCTATTAAAATAAAAAGCAATGTTCCATTTAAAGGAAACATTGATATTAAGAAATTAGAAGACCTGATTGCCAAATATGGAGCAGAAAAGATACCATTTATACGCATGGAAGCTTCTACGAACTTAATTGGCGGTCAACCATTCTCAATAGCTAACATGCGTGAGGTACGCAAAATCGCTGATAAACATGGTATCATTATGGTTCTTGATGCCAGCTTAATCGGTGAAAATGCTTATTTCGTGAAAAAGCGTGAAGCTGAATTCAAAAATTCAGAAATAAAAGATATTCTTCTTACCATGTGCGATTTAGCTGATGTGGTTTATTTCTCAAGCCGCAAGGTTAGCTCTACACGTGGTGGGGGTATCTGTACCAATCGCGAAGATTTATTCATGAAAATGCGCGATTTGGTAATCTTGTACGAAGGTTTCCTTACATATGGTGGTATGTCGGTTCGTGAAATCGAAGCTATGGCAGTAGGGTTGATGGAAACTACCGACGAAACCGTTATAAGCCAGTCACCTTCGTTTATCGAGTTTGCAGTAAACGAATTGGATAAAAAAGGTATTCCTGTTGTTACTCCTTCGGGTGCACTAGGATGCCATGTAGATGCCATAGGTTTCCTTCCTCATGTACCACAAAAAGAATATCCCGCAGGTGCTTTAGCTGCTGCATTGTTTATTATTTCGGGTTGCCGTGGTATGGAAAGAGGTACCATTTCGAGTGTTCGCCTGGAGAACGGTGAAGATTTACTGGCCGATGTTGAGCTGCTTCGTTTGGCTTTCCCTCGCAGAGTATTCACATTATCGCAGACCAAATTCCTTATCGATAGGCTCATTTGGCTGTATCAGAATCGCGAATTGGTTGGTGGTCTCAAATTTGTTGAGGAACCTGCTGTATTGCGTTTCTTCCTTGGCCGCCTGGCACCGACAAGCAATTGGCCGGAAAAACTGGTTGCTAAGTTTAAACAAGATTTTGGCGAAAGCTTATAATACGAAACTAAAATAGATTCAGAAACCCGGAACTCAGTATTCCGGGTTTTATCATCTTAATCCTTTTTATCCTATGACCAACTGGCAAAATATCCGTGACGAATTTCCGGCATGCCGTGATATTGTTTATCTTAATCCGGCAGGAGGTTCACCCATGTCTAAATTAGCCGCTGCAGAAGGCAAACGCTACTTCGACGAAATGCTTGAAAAAGGCGATATTTACTGGGACTCTTGGCTTTTACGTGCCGAAGCTGTGAGAAAAAAAACAGCAGACATGTTGCAGGCAACGCCAGCCGAAATTGGTTTTATGCCAAACACATCGACTGCTATGGGCCAAGTTGCTGCCATACTATCGAAAAAGGGCAAGGTACTTAGTATGAAAGACGAATTCCCTTCATCTACCGTACCCTGGATTAACAGCGGCGCTGAACTTGAATTAATCATGCCTGTTGAAAATACTTACCCTCTTGAACGAATAGAAAAGCATCTTACACCAGATGTTAAAACCCTGGTTACTTCTTTTGTACAGTACCGTACAGGGTTCAGACAAGATCTTGAAGCGTTGGGTAATCTTTGCAGAAAAAAGAATGTCTTTTTTGTTGTGAATGCTACACAGGCATTTGGTGTTTCTCCAATCGATGTAAAAAAATGCAATATTGATTTCCTGGTTTGTTCCGGATTAAAATGGGCTGCTGCAGGGTATGGTGCCGGTATTATTTTTATAAAACAGAGTATTCTTGACAAGGAAACGTTCCCCATTGCCGGATGGCGCAGCACTATTAATCCTGAACTTGT
>JAHEEB010000948.1 GCA_024640925.1 Bacteroidota bacterium
AGATACATTGGGGGCTGATAACCATTATAACTTCAAATATGCCCCTGCCCATCAAATTAATACGGGTATTCAAAAAGACTTTGGTAAAAACTGGTTTGTTTCAACCGTATACCATCACTGGTCAGGAACAAACGGACCGATAAAAAAAATCGGGGGGCAACAAACTCTTGATCTAAACTTGGGATACCAAAATGAATATAATGCGTTCCGATTTATTCATAATATTTCTGTTAAAAATGCATTTAACACACAACTTCAATTCCCCGAATATGTGAGAAGAAATATAAATAGCATCCCATGGGGCGACAGGTTTGCTGTTCTTTACTCCCTAAAATTAATACTACTCTGATTTATTCCATGGATTGTTTCTAATTTTATATAAAGAAAAAAATAACCTTTGAAAGCAATTTTAGTTGTAATAGGTGGCCCTACCGGTGTTGGAAAAACTTCTGCTGCTATATCCCTTGCTCAAAAATTTAACACAGAGGTTATTTCTGCCGATTCTCGCCAGATTTTCAAGGAATTATCGATTGGTACTGCTGTACCTTCGGAACAAGAGCTTGCCCTCGTTCCTCATCATTTCATCCAAAGTCATTCCATAGAAACTTATTATAATGCCAGTATATATGAGACAGAGGTATTACTAAAGCTTGAAATGCTTTTCTCTAAATACAAAATGGTAATTATGGCTGGAGGCTCCGGTTTGTACATCGATGCTGTTTGCCATGGAATAGATGATTTGCCAACAATACCAGCTGAAGTAAGAAAGAAATACCTTGATTTATATCAGACTGAAGGCATTGAAAAGTTAAGAAACTTACTAAAAAAATGCGACCCGGAATATTATAAACAAGTTGATTTAAATAATTATAAGCGATTATTGAAAGCCCTTGAAGTATTTGACATTACGAATAAACCATACAGCTTGCAATTAAAACACCAACCCAAACAGCGAAATTTTGACATTCTCAGAATTAATTTAAATATTGATCGTGAACTTCTTTATCAAAGAATTAATAACCGGGTCGATAAGATGATTGAGGCAGGGTTAGAAAATGAAGCCCGGTTAATGAATGAAAAAAGACACTTAACTCCGCTCAAAACTGTGGGTTATCGCGAATTTTTTGATTTTTTTGATAATAAAATAACCCGGCTCGAGGCAATAGAACAAATAAAAAACCATACCCGTGCTTATGCCCGAAGGCAACTTACCTGGTTTAGAAAATACAAGGATGCCCATTGGTTTGAACCCGATCAGATCGAGGAAATGTCTTTACTTATTAAGAAATTTACGAGGAATCTGGTATGACAATAACCCGGTTTAACCTAAGGGTATATGGAATAGTAATCAATAAAAGAAATGAAGTTCTTTTAACAGATGAATATTTCCATGATATGAAAATGACCAAATTTCCGGGAGGAGGACTTGAGTTTGGTGAGGGCACAGTTGATTGCCTCAAACGTGAAGCTTTAGAAGAGTTTGGACAAGAAGTTGAAATACTAAATCATTTTTATACCACTGATTTTTTCCAACAGGCACTTTTTTACACCGATTCTCAATTAATCAGCATTTATTACCGGATGCAGTTTTTAGAACCTATTCAATTTAAGATTTCTACCAAACCATTCGATTTTAAAGAATTAAAAGATGGTAACATCTCGTTTCGATGGAAAAATATCCGGGAACTTACACCAGAAGATTCTACATTTCCGGTTGACAAGCATGTTTGTATTCTGATTCTGGAGCAATTCAAGAAAAACATTATCTATTGAATTTTTCCATATTGTATATTTATTAGAAAATGAAAACGAACACAATCGAATAGATAGTTCCTGTTTGTGCTCCATGAGTACGAACCTTGCACTTTTAGCCGATTAATAATATAAAAACCCTCTATCTGCTTTTCACCGATAGAGGGTATATCGTTGTTAAAAGTTCATTATTATTTTGGTAAATACATCACAATCTCAACTTTGCGGTATTTCTGGAGTTCTGATTCATTTAAATCTTCCCATTTTACACCATCTTTAAGTGCTTGTGACGCACCATAGGAGAATGTTCGAATTCTACTATCACCTATACCATTACTTGCCAGAAAATCTTTTACAGCCATAGCACGATTTTTAGATAGTTTTTCATTATAAGCAGCATCTCCAATAGGATCGGTATATCCTTTAATGGTAACATAAAGTCGATTGTCGCCTTGTAATACCTTAATAACTTTATTTACAAGTATATTCTTTGCATCAGGACGAATTGTAAACTCATTTAAATTAAAATTAACAATAATAACATCAAATATAGGATCTGAAATCATGCTCCTGCTGAATGATGTTGTATCTACCTTGATAGCAATAGTTGAAGGAACAAAATTTTCCTTAACATATCCTAAATCAGTTTGAATATTAACCTTTTTATTTTTTTCAAGCTTTAGGTTTACTTGCATCTTTTGCATATTTGTAACGTAATATTTTCTTCCATCAACGTCTAATGTTGTAAGTACATTATTTGATGAAGCTTGAGAGGCAATTTGTTTAGAAGG
>JAHEEB010000949.1:0-558 GCA_024640925.1 Bacteroidota bacterium
TTCATTTGTAATATTTTCGTGCCTTAAATTGCTAATATTTATCGTCCCGTTGTATTTCATGCAATTTTCAATATCAGAGATAATCATTTTATTAATTAGTTTTAACTGTTGGTCAGATATTTCAGGTATACAATTCCAACATGAATTCCAATGTGAAATAACTATTCCATAAAATTCATCAGCTAATATTTTATTCGAATAAACCGTCGTTTTCGATAAGCTATCCATATAATTGACTATCGCTTCTATTTTGTCTGCCGAGTAGTTAATCTGTAGTTGTAAATATTTTTTAGAAACAATATATCCAAAAGTTTCAGAATTAGTAGCATGAACACTTGGAACACAACCAGCACATCTTGACAACGAATTAAATGTATCGGATATTTCTTTAATGTATTGCTTCAGGTTACTTTCATCAAAGTAGATAGTATCTTGGGCTCTCAATTGCAGAGAGATTATTAAAAGCAGCACAGTTTTAATAATTAGTTTATTCATTTTTTAAGTTGATTAGTTTATTCCGTTGATGTTTGTAAAAATCACAGCTATTATTAGAATAGC
>JAHEEB010000949.1:568-2542 GCA_024640925.1 Bacteroidota bacterium
TATTCATAGAATTTGAAGAATTAAGATCACATTCACCAAAATCGTAAGCAATATGATCCAACTTCAAGTTATGCCCCAATTCATGGCTAATATAATTGTCTTTCCAATTTGAACAGATAAAGGAACAATTGAATTTTGAAATAGCAAATCCACCCGTACTATCCATTTTGTTATGCATCATCACTAGATAGAATTCTGGTTTATCTTTTAATAACGGTTCAATTTTATCTTTAAACAAGTTAAGTAATATTGATTTGTAGTCATCTTCGTAGGCTATTGGAACACTTGTTGCCCCGAATAAGGTTTTGATATATTTCTTAGAATAAACTTTTTTATTAATTATTACATCTTTTATATCAGAGCTATCAATCTTTATCTCAATTGGTTCTTCATTTATTTCCCAAAAAATATTTGTCTGGTTAAAATATTTCTCGTTTACATTTTCACCTATTCTCTTAAAATCAATAGTTGATGAATTATTATTATAAATCAACTTAATAATTTTTATTTTTTTCTTAGTTATAGCTGTATTTTCATTATTTACAAACTGAAAACCTCCTTTAATATTTCCACTTCCATCTCTTATTTCAATTGGTCCAGTAAAATAAATATCCGACTTATCAAGTTCTATTTCAGCATAATACGAAGTGCTCTTATCTGTATAATTTATTTTCTTTATGGTTACTGTTTTTTCTCCATTTTTTGTGTTGAAATAATATTTGCAGATTCCATCAATAGGCTGTTTGTTGACCGGAAATAAAACGGGATTCATTTTATCGGTATTATTGGTTACAATAATATCAGCCAGAAAATAATCAGATTCGTCAATGGTTATCTTATTTGATTCGTATTCAGAATCAAATTTAGTCTTATAATTTTTAAACGTCTCATAATTATCTAATCCATAGCTACCATCATAATCTACCAATTTTCTTGTGAGGGTCACAACAGGGGCATCAACCGTTTCAATTTGCCAGGTAGAAGAATCTCCAAATGTTGGGTATGTTAGAATTTTATTTAATGTTTTCTCTTTAACCTTTATAGTATTCCATCCACTTAGATTTTCGGATATGGAATCTGTTTCTATACTAATTTTCTTTATTGAATTTATTGTATCGGGATAATATAAATCGTCATATTCTAACAAAAAAGCTTTAATCTGGACACTATCTTCTCCGTAAACTTTAGTTCCATCTGTAATTTCCAAATATTCAGGTCTTGATCTTGTACCTTTATTTAGACATAATGCTGGCTTGGCAGGTCTAAATTTTATCCATATCTCCTTTTCATATTTAGGTGTTCCATCTGAATTATATCCGTTTGGATTGATTAAGATATCAAAAAAATATTCACTTATGCTTTCAGTCCTGGAAATAGATGTTTGATATTCGGATATTTTTCTTAGTGTGCTTTTTTTATCTCTAGATTCAATTCGTATATCAGCTTTTTGAGGTTTTAAAGTGTCTTTGCTTTGGTATATATTAAATTTTAAATCAGTTTTTTCAACATAATAAAGATCAACTACCTGAAATGCTTCTTCATTACTTAGAATTATAAAATCATCACCATTTATTTTAACTACAATATCCTGAGAGTTAACCTTCATTTCCCCTTCCTCTTCATCCTGTAAAAATGCAAATAAAACATTTTCAGGATTGTGAATATTATTCCACTGATGCTTCCAGAGTTCTGTACCTCCCTTATAGTCTAACAGGTTATTGGTGGTTTGCTCTGTTGCAATGAAGTTTTCATCACTGAAGGTATGGTATAGGTTAAATGCGCCATGCCCCAGTTCATGAGCAACAATATTCAGACCGGGATTGTCATAAATGAAACCAACTTGTCGTTGCAGGGGCATATACCCGGCAATACTCCTCTCTTTGTATTGAACGTTTTCGACAAAGAACAAGTAATAAGCATCGCTCTCCAGGTTGCCATATTGGTTTTCAAAGGCATTTACAATTGTTTTCTGGT
>JAHEEB010000950.1:0-526 GCA_024640925.1 Bacteroidota bacterium
TTAGTGAATTCGGAATTAAAAGGGCTTTGGGTGCCACACCTTTTGCAATTATAAAAACGGTTTTATCAGAATCGGTTTTTCTGACAATAATAGCCGGCAATTTGGGATTAATGGTTGGTGTACTGATCATTGAAGGCGTAAACAGCCTTTTAGAAAATAACCCGAGCGATGCTTTCCGCAATCCGGAAGTAAATTTTAGTGTAGCAATAACCGCCCTTATTATTATAATTATATCAGGACTATTAGCAGGACTTATTCCTGCCTCAAGAGCAGTTTCAATAAAACCAATTGAAGCAATACGAACAGAAAACTAAATAATAATTTAAATAAGCCATGAAGAAAGTTATTCGAATCAGCATTTTAATCCTTTTTTTTGTTGGGGTAATTTTTGGATTTTACTATCTCTACAATAAATCGAAAAAGAAAGATGTTGTTTATGAAACCCAAAAGCCTACCATTAATAATATCATTGAAAAAACTGTTGCAACAGGAAAGGTTAAACCTCGCAAAGAGATTGCCATTAAAC
>JAHEEB010000950.1:536-2542 GCA_024640925.1 Bacteroidota bacterium
GGTATCAGGCATAATTTCAGAACTTTATGTTGAACCGGGCAACTTTGTAAAAAAAGGTGATTTACTGGCAAAAATCAAGATTATACCGGATATGGTTTCACTGAATGCCGCTGAATCGAGGTTGAACAAGGCAAAACTTCAGCTCGAAGATGCAAAACTTGTCTACGACAGACAGAAGAAGGTATACGAACAAGGAGTAATTGCCGATGCTGAATTTCAGAAAAACCGCATAGAATATAATAGTGCGCTCGAAGAAGTAGAATCAGCTGAAAATAACCTTGAGTTAATTAAGGAGGGAATTACCAAGAAATCGGGTGGTATAACCAACACGCTTATACGCTCCACAATAGAAGGAATGATTCTGGATGTTCCTGTAGAGGTTGGTACGTCTGTTATTCAGACCAATAACTTTAGCGAAGGTACAACTATTGCATCGGTTGCAGATATGGGAGAAATGATTTTCGAAGGAAAAATTGATGAAACGGAGGTTGGCAAAATTAAAGAAGGGATGAAACTTGAGCTTACCATAGGAGCTATTGAAAGCAACACGTTCGATGCTATTCTGGAATATATTTCACCCCAGGGAGTTGAAGAAAACGGCGCAGTTCAGTTCGAAATTAAAGCAAAGGTTAAGCTCGACAAGGACCATTTTATAAGGGCAGGTTATAGTGCCAATGCAAACATTGTTCTTGACCGCAGAGATAGTGTAATGGTCATTAGCGAATCTTTATTAAAATTCGATGAGAAAAACAAAGATTCTGTTTATGTAGAAATTGAAACCCAGCCCCAGGTTTTTGAAAAAAGATTTATTAAAACAGGTTTGTCCGATGGTATAAATATCGAAGTTATCAAAGGGCTTAAGCTTGAAGATAAAATAAAAGGCGCTGAAATATCCAATGAAAAACCTCCTGTTCCTCCACAACAAGGATAGGATGATATATACACAACTTGCATTACTTTTTATAGATTAGGGTTTAGGTTAAATAAAGCTGTCACGTGTGACAGCTTTATCAATTTTTGAATAAAATTTTAACCAAAAAAAATTACTCAATGTTTTGTATTTAAGTATTTTTATTTACTTTTGCAAACCTCTTTAAAAAGATATTTAGGAAAAAATATTCATAAGCGATGAAAAAAGGAATTCACCCCGATAGTTACAGGCTTGTTGCCTTCAGGGATATGTCAAACGGACATACATTTGTAACTCGTTCTACAGCTAAAACAAGAGAAACAGCAAAGCTTGAAGATGGCGTAGAGTACCCGCTTGTTAAATTAGAAATCTCGAATACATCGCACCCGTTCTATACTGGTAAGATGAAATTCGTTGATACTGCTGGTCGTGTAGACAAATACTACAGCAAGTACAAAAATCATTTCGATAAAAAGAAATAACTTGAAACAATTTATAGAATTAGCTCCGTACTCTAGTGCGGAGCTTTTTTTGTTTAAACTCAATATTGTTTTGTGTAATTATTGAGCGTAAATTTGTATAAAACAAGTAATTATGTTTAATAAAAATATTGTCTTATTCGATGATATAACCTGGGTAGATCTTTTACCACTCACTTTTACCCGGCCTGCTTGCGATATAAGGGTTGGGATCACAACTATTCGCGAAAAATGGGAAAGATATGCAGAGAAAGTAAGTTGTAAAACCCAGGATTTCCTCTCACAAAAATATCCTGCATCTATTGAACCCGATAATTTTTTTATAAATGCATCACTAATTCCTACGGCACCATTGTGCTCTGCAATTTCTACACTGAATGAAGGCGAATTTCTGACTCAGAATGCTACTCTGCTGGCTTTCCGGAGCGGCAGTTACAATCCCGAAGAAATTATAACAGAAGGTAAAAATATATCATTTAAAGAGGAGCTGATCTATATTCAAAATACCTGGGATATTTTTGAAAA
Organism: Bacteroidota bacterium; assembly: GCA_024640925.1. Classification (GTDB taxonomy): domain Bacteria; phylum Bacteroidota; class Bacteroidia; order Bacteroidales; family UBA10428; genus UBA10428. Next base: position 2,451 of record JAHEEB010000950.1, read on the forward strand.
GAATGAACAATTGATTCGCCTGGACTTCGAAGAAATAACCAGAGATAGAGTTTCCTTGCCTGTTAGCAACACAAACCATATTATTGGCACAG
>JAHEEB010000951.1 GCA_024640925.1 Bacteroidota bacterium
TTCGCTGGCAAACGGACCATTCATCGGGGGAAAATGTTTTGTCATTTCCATAAACCAATTCCTTAATTCAGTTGATGTATTGGAAGGATCGTCGTAACTGTGTTCTTCCGCCCATTCAGTCTGGGCTTTATACCACTTAATAAATTCAGCCCTTATCTTTGGTTCTGCTTCTTTTCTGAATACCATTAAGTCGTAACTCATACTTTTTATTGTTATATCCTGGTTATTATTTAAGATTTAATTTTCCTTCTAATTCATCAATGAAAGAAGCCTGATATTCATTTAATTTCTTCTTTCCCGTCTCCAAATCAAACCACTCTCCCCTGTCAATTTCCGGGAATTCCTGTGTTTTTCCGGATTTAGGCGGCCATTCCATGGAAAACGTGTTGCTTTTTATTTTTGAAATATCAAAGTCTCGTTCAAGTGCAAACACATAGACTACTTTTCCGCTTTTCTGTTTAACTGGCGTCAGTTGAATAAATTCGCCTGAAAGTTTATCTCCCATCTCCTCTTCAAATTCTCTGATTGCAGCATCCAAAGGAATTTCATCATCTTCAAATTCGCCTTTTGGAACAGACCAGGCTCCCAGGTCTTTTTTCATCCAAAATGGCCCTCCCGGATGGACAATAAGCACCTCTGTTTTTTTATTTGTAATTCGGTATAGAAGTATTCCTGCGCTCTTTTTTGCCATACTATTTAATGTTAATTCTGTCTCTTTCGAAGGTATGAGTGCCAGAACCAACATTTTCGACAAAAATATAGTTACCTGCTTCAATGCCTTTTATTTCAATTCCATCCATTATTACCATGGAACTATTATTTGCGTACTTAGGTAAATACACATTTGCCATTATGTTATCTGGCAGGGTAATAGTCATTAAAAAGCTGCTGTCGTTCTTATTCCAGTTAATAACAACATCACCCTTATCGGTTGGATATACTCCTTTCGCAAAAGAAAGCTTATTTTCAAATATTAAAGGTTTTACCTGAATTAGCTCATGTTGGGGTTTTAATGGTTTAATACCAAGAATATATTGTTGCATAGCGAGCAAACCAACAGCTCCCCATGGATGAGACATACTTTCGTTTGTTTCGTTAGCATTCCATGATTCCCAGGTTACTGTACCACCCAAAGCTATTGTTTTTGCCCAACCATCCCATTCTGTATTCGTATATAAATCAACCATATGAACCCCCTCATCAGCCTGAGCAAGAGCTTCGGGAAGCCAGCGCAGACAAACCATACCCACATTCATTTTACTCATTTTTATTTGGTCGGACACTTGTTGGAAATTATTTTCTGGAACTATACCCATCGCCATGGGAAATATATTAGCATGTTGTGAAACATGTTTACTTTGCGATTTATCGTGATTTAAACCATCGATATAAACACCATCATTGTTTATTAAAAGTGAATTAATGGCGTTTCTCATTTTATCTGCCTTAATCTTATAAAAATTTTCATCGGCAATATTGCCCGTTAAACCTGCTATTTTTGACATAATATCAAAATCAGCAAAAGCATATGCATCCACTACAGTCCTGGATTCAACAGACATATCATAACCATACCTCATACTTGAAGGCCAGTCAATAATTCCATATTGATAGGGGCCTCTTCCCCCTGCCAGTTTATGTATCAGCCCTGTGCTATCATTTCTATATCCATCAACATAGTCGGCAATTTTCTTCAATCGGGAATAATTTGATTGAAGGAATTCAATATTTCCGGTTTGCATAAAATAATCCCAAACCCAAATTAAAAAAGACTCCGTATAGTCCGGTATATCCCTGGCACCATCGACATTTGGATAAACAGCATTCAGTTGTCCATTGGGCCAATATTGATCCTGAGAATCAAGAAATTCACCTAGTACCCGTAAATTCATTACTCTATCGCCCATAACACTCATAGCCGGCACAGCCTGCGACCATCCATCGCCAAGGAAAGAACCCTTTTCGCGGGTAGGAGTATCAACAAAACCCTCCTGTGAACCAACAATAAGTGAATGACACATTAGCTCCCATACACTGTTAAGCATAATATTTGAAGAATAAAATTCAGAGCGCGATGGATCCAACTCAAAATGCCTGCAGATAAAACTCACATTTTCCATATTTAAAACACAAGGTGAATTATTTACTTGTAAATAACGTAACCCTAAATATACAGATGGGTTAAAAACAGCTTTATCTCCATTATGTATGAAATAGAAATTCAGGTTTGTTTCCTGATTAAATTTTGTAGAAACAGTACCATCATTGTTTAATACAAATCCCCCAAACATATTAACAGTATCACCAATGCTTCCGCCAGAAAAGTTAATTTTAAAAGATCCCGGATATATTTTCCCCAAGTCAATAATATATTTTCCTGCTCCAAGACTGACAACCGATTCAGGTTTTATTTCTTCTTCTATAACCCGGGTCAGATCGGGCCTTAGTGTTCCTGTCCAAGGGTTAACCGGAGGAGCTCCTATTACATCAGAATATTTCCAGTCAGAATCGTTGTAATCTATAGCATACCAATTATCATTAT
>JAHEEB010000952.1:0-1180 GCA_024640925.1 Bacteroidota bacterium
ATCTATTCTTCTGTTAGTTCCCTATTATCGATATATTTCCTCCACTTATCAATAACCTGTTTCATATCTTCGGGAAGTTCTGATTCAAAAAACATTTCTTTCCCGGTAATAGGGTGGGTGAAGCCTAGTGAACGTGCATGAAGTGCATGTCGTGGCAAAATTGAAAAGCAATTCTGTACGAATTGTTTGTATTTTGTAAATGTTGTTCCTTTTAAAATCCTGTCTCCACCATATCGTTCGTCGTTAAATATCGGATGACCGATGTGTTCCATGTGCACTCTTATCTGATGAGTGCGACCAGTCTCAAGCACACACTCAATGAGGGAAATATAGCCCAAATGTTCCAGAACTTTGTAATGAGTTACAGCGTGTTTACCATCTTCACCTTCGGGAAATACACACATTTTAATGCGGTCTTTTGGGTTCCTTCCAATATTACCTGTAATGGTACCTTCTTCCTCATTAAAGCTGCCCCAGACAATAGCGGTATATTTTCTTTTTGTTGTGCGTTCGAAAAATTGCCTTGCCAGGTGATTCAGCGAATATTCGGTTTTAGCAAGAACCAGTAATCCAGATGTGTTTTTATCGATCCGATGTACTAACCCCGGACGCAATTCTCCTGATTGAAACAATGGAAGGTCTTTTAGATGATACAGTATACCATTAATCAATGTACCTTCGTAATTTCCGTGACCCGGATGAACAACCATACCAGCTTCTTTATTGACAACGATTACTTCATCATCCTCATAAACAATGTTTATTGGAATATCCTGAGGAATTAATTGAAATTCGTATGGAGGATGAGGCAAAACAATGGAGATAGTATCGGTGGGTTTAACCTTATAATTTGGTTTTACAGGTTTTTCATTTACAAGAATATTTCCGGCTTGTGCAGCATTTTGAATTTTAGAACGGGAAATATTTTCCAGTCGCTGAAATAGAAATTTATCGATACGAAGCATTCCTTGTTTCTTGTCGACAACAATCCTGTGATGCTCATATAACTCGCTACTTTCACCGAGTTCGTTTACTGTTTCGTCTGTATTCAATCTGTTTATTCGGTTTTAAGAAATTTTTGTGAATAGAATTGCTTTGTCTGTAAGTCCTCTACTCTTATAATATATAAACCCTGATGAAGGTTTCCGATATAAACCGGATTGTTTATTTCTGTGGTTGT
>JAHEEB010000952.1:1190-2541 GCA_024640925.1 Bacteroidota bacterium
GTATATTTCTTCCCATTAAATCGAATACTGAAATAGAACAATCAGTTGACAAACTGGAAGAATGGGCAACAATAGTAATATAATCCTGTGCCGGATTAGGGTATACAGTTATTCTTTGAGAATTATCACTGTAAAGTATTTTATTTGCATTATAAACTTTGTGACCAAAGACCGGACGAATCATTAACGAACCAGGAATTAATTGCTCCGAAACTTTTGACCATCCGTTTCCGTTGTTTACAAACATTTTGGAGATAGAGTTATTATTAACATCATACCCAATGTTTATAAAGTCGGTACCTAATTGTACAATACCTATATATATTGTATCTGCAACAAGAATCTCTTCATTTAAAGGTATTCTCTGGAATTCATTTATTCCTAAACTTGAGTCAGGGGCATAAAGGTCATCTTCACTGGAAAGGTAGAGAGTATCCCCTGGTTCGGAATAGTAGTTCGACCATACACCTACACGGAATTCCATGTAGCTTTGTGTATTGTTTCTCGATTTATTGAAATGGATATCAATGGCGGTCAATGTATCAGGTCTTTCAGCTTTTCTTAAGATTTTATAGCGGTATGCAAGACGTGTATTATAGCCACCACTGCCAGGCATCCCAAATCCATATTCAGCAGTGCCATCGTCGTAAGCGTAATAGTTTTTATATACATCCTTACGCTTAATGGTGTCGTTCCATAAATATTGTTCGACATCATCTACTTCGAAATAGCTTTTGAGTTCAAATTGTCCATAATCGTAGTCCTCATTGTAACTATAGTTCGAAGTACAGCTATCGCTATAATTTGAAAAGCTCATGGGGATTTCGTTGTTTTCAAAACCACCAATGCCACCTTCAGCATTTAGCATCACCTTTTTTCCTTTATATGTATCCCACGATTCGTAGCTTCTGTAAACCTTGAGCGATTTTTCTCTTTCAGGGAAGTAGGTACGAAATTGTATATCAATAGTAGCTTTACCCAGTACCTGTGCAAAAGAGAGGTGTGTATACGGAACGGCGGAATAATCGTAATAGGGCGATTTCAAAGGTTCGGTATACGCAATATCATTGATGGCTTTTATTTGTTTAATGTTTGTGGCTTTTTTAAGCTGGATATAATCAATGTGCCACATATCGGCATTAGTCAGCCCGCTTTCAGAACCTCCGGGCGAAGTACGAATATCCAACGAGGTAATATTCCGAAACCGGAACATAAAATAATTTCCCTGCATTGTATCTGCAATGGGAACGATTACTTGTTTGAAAGAATGGCTTTCATAACCCGATGTGTCCCAAATTTTTATCCAGTTAGTGTCTGCTGTGTTTGAATATTCCAGTATGAGTGAATCGCC
>JAHEEB010000953.1 GCA_024640925.1 Bacteroidota bacterium
GGTTTCGTTTCCCCGCAACGATAAATAGGCGTACATGAGCTAATAGACAAAACCAGCATGCCTACTATAATTGTTGAGTTTCTTGTTTTCATCTTTAAAAGTTTTTAATTGACTAATTATTTATCCGTTTTCGACCAGCAAAGATCATTCAATTGAGATTAAAATGCAACAGGTTTCGAATAATGGTCTGTAATTGGAAGAGATTAACACCATGCACTTTTAATAGAAATAATAAAAATCAACTTAGTGTACCATCGGTCTTTGTCATAGTGGCCAGAAGTTTTCCCATCTACAAAGAAAAGCTAGCTATTAATTTAAAGCAAAATAATAAGTCCATCACTCTTTCCGTTAAATACTAGTTTTATTTATTTTTATAGGCAACGTTTATACAAATCTCTTATGAAGAAAGACCTTCTCAATAAATTTGTTTATCAGGCAGGTGCTGATGTATGTGGAATTGCCAGTATTGACAGGTTTCAGAATGCTCCATCCGGATTTCATCCTGCAGACATACTTCCAGATGCAAGGTCTGTTATAGTCTATGGCAAACAATTCATGAAAGGAACATTTATCTCAAAATCTACAGTTCCTTATACCTTAACAAGGAATCAACTTATTCAGGATGTCGATAATATTTCTGTAAAGCTTTCTGGTTTTATCGAGAAAGATGGTCACATTGCTGTCCCTGTTCCATCTACCGATCCTTACGAATATTGGGATGAAGAGAGGAGACATGGCCGTGGTATTCTTTCCCTCAAACATTCAGCCCAGTTAGCGGGGGTTGGAGTAATAGGTAAAAACACACTACTCATAAATAAAGAATACGGGAACAGACTTTGGCTAGGTGCGGTAATTACCAATATGGAAATGGAACCGGATGAGATTAGAAAGTCCGTTTGTCCGGAAAAGTGCCGGATTTGTCTTGATGCTTGTCCACAGTCGGCTCTTGACGGGATTACAATTGACCAAAAGAAATGCCGCGAAATTTGTTTCTCATGCACAGAAGGGGGTGGTTGGGTTATAAAATGTAATAAATGCAGAATGGAATGTCCGTTTGCAAAAATTTAAAGAGTGATTTATCTGTCTAGAATCTTTTATAAATTACACAAAATAAAAATTTCCGTTATGAAAGCAACAACCAGAATCCCGATCATTGTTCTATCAATTGCAATTGTCTTCTCTTGTGCAAAGGCAAAAAACGAAAGTGCTATGGAGCGGGATGAAGCACCTTCCCCTGAAATGGCCGCTGGAGCCCCGGTAATGGCTGATTCTGTATCTGACAATGGTTTTGTTCCGTCGTCTGCGGCAAGAACAGACAAAGACAAAGGCCGGAAATTTATCCGTACGGCTACTATGAAATTCAGAGTTAATAATGTAATAAAATCAACCTATAAAATTGAAGAGATAACTGCCGGTTTCGATGGCTTTGTTACGTATACAAACCTTGCCAGCGAAATGGATAACCAGACAATAGTACCAATTAGTGCCGATTCGTCATTAGAAACTATCTTTTTTACCGTTTCAAATACATTTACGTTGCGTGTACCCAATACAAATCTCGACAGCACACTGAGAACTTTTGCCCGGCTAATCGATTATCTCGATTACCGTACCATCGAAGCCAGCGATGTATAGTTGGAAATGCTTTCGAATCAGATTACTCAAAACCTGATAAGTAAACATGAAGAAAGATTAAAGAATGCCATCGATGAACAGGGTAAAAAACTTAAAGAAACCTCAACTGCTGAAGAAAATCTTTTATATAAGCAGCAACTTGCAAATAATGCCCGGATTTCCAACATGAAGTTACAGGATCAGATTGATTTCAGTACAATTAATTTAACCATTTATCAACGACAGGAAACCAAACGGTGGATTATAGCAAACGATAAAAACATCGATGAATACAAACCTGGTTTTGGAACAAAATTACTCGACTCGCTTAAATTCGGATGGAAAATGCTGGAAGCTCTGCTGGTATTCATTGTAAAGCTTTGGGGATTATTTTTGTTCGGTTTTATATTGTATTTTCTAATCGCAAAATTTGGATATCTGCTAAAAATAAAACGAAATAAAAAACAGTAAACGAAACAGTCTTTGCAAAAATCTGATGAATAGCCACGAAGATAAAAGGTAACAGATTAATGAATTCTTGGAATCTTTGCGTTTTGGTAGTTAAGGAAAACCACAAAGATTCCTCGCTAATTAATGTCTGTGGATTTGCTTAGAAATATTTTTTTAATTTCAATTTTCATGAGAAATCTTTTCACTTTTTTGTTTGTATTATCCGCAGTTTCAATAAACTGCCAGACACGCTATATACATGTGTTGGTTGCCCTTTGTGATAATGAGAACCAGGGAATTGTGCCGGTACCTAAAAAGATTGGCAATGGACAGGATCCGGCCAATAATCTTTATTGGGGCTGTGGATATGGGGTTAAGACTTTTATTAAGAAACAGGCTGAGTGGAAATTGATAAAACAGATAAATAACCAAACAAACCAAATCTGCGAGCGGTTGGTGTTCAAACATAAAGTCTC
>JAHEEB010000221.1:0-4185 GCA_024640925.1 Bacteroidota bacterium
GTTTATGTGGCTCGACGAATGCACAACTTCTAAACTGGAAGTTTACTACTGGCGACAGGATATATGGAAAACCCTTAATTTCCAATCAGATAGTGTATATTGGTAGTCTCGATAGCAACTTTTATGCTATTAATGCTGCAACAGGGACAAAATTATGGCAGTATAAAACTCCCGACAGGATATTTACTACCGCTGTTTTGTACGATACTATCCTTTGTTTTGCCAGTGGAAATCACCTTATTGGTTTGAATATCAATGGTGAGTTATTATGGGATTTTGTTATGCTGGCCGATAAACCCGTAAATGAACATGATAACTGGGATAATTTTAATTCATCGCCATTGTTAGAGGATAGCATTGCCTATGTTGGTTGTGATAAAGGACATGTTTATGGAGTAAATGTAAAAACTGGCAAACAGATGTTTCATTGTCAGACGCCAACGAAAACGTATACCATTGAAACAACACCTGTTAAAAGTGGTAATCTATTGTATTTTGGCGACTGGGATGGGGTTTTTTATGCCTATAATATTGATACGGAGACAAAAAAATGGGAATATGACACCAAAAAAGACAATACATACAGTTGGGTGAATGCAATTGAAACTGAACCGGTTATTTATGATGGAAGTATTTACTTTGCTGGCAGAAGCTGTAATTTATATTCATTGAACGATACCTCTGGTGAACAAAACTGGAAATTTCATGATCCAAATAATATGTGGTTGCTTGGGGGATTGACAATTGATGATACTATAATATATTTGGGAAGTTCGAACCAATTTACCGTTCAGTCCTTTGGTGCAAAAGGAGGTAAGGCTCTGTGGACAACGAAAGTAGATGGCAGGGTTTATGGTATTCCATATTATGACGATAATTATGTTTATGTGGGAACGGGAAAAGAAAATACAGACAAGATTGGTTCTCTTTACATATTAAATAAAAAAGATGGAACCGTTTATTCCAGGTATAAGGTATTTGCCCAGGTTTATGCAGGTCCGGTGGTTGATGATAGTGTCATATACTTTGGAAGTGCTGATAAAAATGTTTATGCCTTATCGTTGAAGGAACTTCTAAAGATACCCGATACGTATTTAAAAGATATCAATCAATTGGAACTGGGAGAAATTGAAACAACACAAAAAGTTGATACCAGTTTCTATATTTACAATAAAGGAGAAGGAATAGATTCACTCAATTTAACCAGAGAACAAGCAGGAATTACTGTTGCTCCAATTGCTTTTATATTGGAACCAAACGATTCGCAAAAGATTTCTGTTAGCATAAATGCAAGCTCGTTTTCAGTAAAGTCTTATACAAAGACCATCAGTTTTTCTTCATATTATTCTCCAATCGATCAGAACTTCAGTAAAGAAATAGTGTTCTCAGTTATAGAACCAGAAGTTGGAATAAAGAACAGGGACCAAAATACCATTCTCGGTCAGAATTATCCAAATCCATTTTCTGTTCGAACAATTATTCCATATTCTATTGAGAGACGAACAAACAATATGGTGCTATCGATATATAGTATTACAGGAGAGATGCTCGAAGTTCTTGAGTCAGGTGAAAAATCAGCAGGAAACTACACTGCAGTTTTCGATGCCCGTAAATATCCCAATGGAATTTACTACTATATTTTAAAAACAGATGATAATCAATATGCAAAAAAAATGATAATTAGCCGGTAAGAACTAAATATACCAGATTATCCCTGAAAATGTTCGATACATTCTGTTGCACATAACTTCAGGGATTTTCTTTTATTAATTTGTGCCAAATGGTTCTAAAAACAAACTTGTTTAGTCTGATAGGATTACTCATTAGAGAATGAGAAAAAAATAATTTGGCGATAAACAAAAAAATCTCTATTCCCATATCAATTAAGAATGGAAATAGAGACTTACAGGTCTTCAAGAAGAAGGCCTACTATGTAATCTTGATTATATAGATTTTACGTTGAAGGCTACTTGACCTTTGTCACTGGCTTTAATCTCAAATTCAACTTCCTGGCCTGTTTCCAGGCGAGTATTTGGATTAACAATACCACTACGGTGTACAAAAACATCGCCACTTGATTCAGTTTCAATAAAACCAAACCCTTTGGTTTCATTGTACCATTTTACTTTACCTTTGATCATCTCTTAATGTTTAGTAGCGTCTGGAGTTGTTGTTCTCAGTTTTTGGTTTTGCTTCGTTAACGACCAATTTTCTGTTTTCGAATTCACGATCGTTAAGTGAACTGATAGCCTGTTTGGCTTCATCATTGTTTTCCATGGTTATAAAACCAAATCCTTTACTTCTGCCACTGTATTTATCTGTGATAATTTTAACGGAACTTACTTCTCCGTATTCGGCAAAAATCTCTTTTAAGTCGTTTTCATCAACCTTGTAACTAAGGTTTCCTACATAAATGTTCATTGTAAAAATTGTTTGTTATTAAATTAAATACTATTTAAAGGCTTTTTTTACTACTATTATTTTTCCTTCCCAAGAGGCTCCATTTACGGTTTTAATTACCTTCTGGGCTTGTTCTTCTTCAGGCATTTCCACAAATCCAAACCCCCTGGATTTGCCTGAATATTTATCCTTGATAACTTTAGCAGAAGCAACCATACCAAACTCTTGAAATGCCTCCTTAAGATGGTAATCTTCTACTTTTTCATCAAGGTTTCCAACGTATAACTTCATTTCTTTTGTGTTATTTATATAAGCTTTTTGTTTAAACCAGACACCTCGTCTGATCTTTAATCCACCATCTTCCTCCGAGGCTATAGAAGTCATCTTGTTTAGCTTCTGTAAAAAATGCACCTTGAAGCCTTTCCTTTTGGAAAGCAAAATAATCCTAGGATTTAGAAGAAGGTGGTAATTGAACTAAAAAATCTATATATAAATAGTTTATTAAACACAAATTCTTAAATCATAGTGCGGTAAAGGTAGGTATTATTATTTTATTAATTATATGAAAATCAAAAATAGTTAGTTAACTGATTTAAAATACATACTGATTCTTGTTTATACTATTTGAGTTGATGTGGAATTGTTTATTGGTAAACTTATATGAAAAGTAGTACCGATATTTGGCAGGCTTTCTACCCAAATACGCCCATGATTGCGAATAATGAAATCATAACATATTGCCAACCCGAGACCGGATCCTTGTTCTCCCATTGTCCCAACTTTTCTGGCAACCTTTTCGAATTTAAAGAGCGATTCTATTTCAGCATTATTCATCCCTATCCCCGTGTCTTTTACTGAAATAATTGCCTCCTTCTCCTTTTTATTTATGGCAATAGAAATGGAATCGTTTAATTTAGAATATTTTACGGCATTGGAAATTATGTTTCTAAATACAGCATCAATCATGTTATAATCAGCAAAAACATATGCATCGTTTTTTGGTTTGAAATCGATTATGATTGATTTTTTATTACTGTTTTCCTTAATAAAACTGATATTTTTTATTATTTGCTCATTTAAGTCGTAACTGGTAGGGTTGTAATCAACGCCTTTCAGGTTGCTTGAACTCCACATTAAAAGGTTTTCAGTGAGCTCAAGGATTCTTACAATAGATGTTCGTATGTGTTTTATAATTTCATCTTTATTTTCTGTAAATTCTTCTGAATTCTCCGAAAGTATTTCTGTAAATCCAAGAAGGGCGTTGAAGGGGTTCTTTATATCATGAGCGATGATTGAAAAAATACGTTCATTAACCAGATTAAGTTCTTTAAGTTTTTCGTTTTTCAGCTGTAATTCGTTGCTTTGTTTTTCAACTTGTCTTCTTTGGTTTTCTAAAAGCAGGTTGCTGTTGTTTAATTCTTCGGCTTTGGTAAAAAGTTCGTTGTTCTTGGTTTCAAGCTCAGCTGTTCTGATACTTACTATATTTTCAAGCTTTTGCTTTTGTTTAATAATATTTCTTATCCGATAATTGTATAATGCAATAATTATAAGAACAGCAATGACAGTCAGAAGAGTCCTGGTGTACCATGTCGCCCACCATGGAGGCAATATGGTAACCAAAATTGAGTCTCCTTGATTGTTCCATACATTATCATTATTGCAACCGATTACTTTGAAAAGGTATTTTCCAGGGTCAAGGTTTGTATAGGTTGCTTCTCTTCGATTCCCGGCTTCTATCCAATTCTTGTCATATCCTTCAAGCTTATACAGAAATCTATTGTTTTT
>JAHEEB010000221.1:4195-4855 GCA_024640925.1 Bacteroidota bacterium
AACTGTCGATTGATTGTAAGTAAGAACCAGGTTTTTTCCTGAAGTGGAATTATCGTGCTGGTTACAATTCATTTCACCAATACTTTTATAGAAAACCAGAACATCCGAAATTACAACTGGCGAAAGATATGTTTCTGATTTTATTTGATCTTCATAGAACGAAACGATACCACTGGTGCTCCCAAAAAATATTTCCCCATCATAAGATTTATGACATGCCCCATGATTGTATTCATTTCCTGGTAGTCCATCTTCGAAATAAAAATTTCTGAACGATTTTCGATTTGGATTGAAGTGAGCTATACCATTGTTGGTACTAATCCATAAATTACCGGTTTTGTCTTCAATTATTCCATCAATTGTGTTCCATGGGAGACCATCTTTTATGAAGAAATTAGTAAAATCATTGTTTTTCGGATTATAGAGTCCTAATCCGAAGGCTGTTCCAACCCATATCCTGTCTTTTTTATCACATAATATAGAATAGATCCAGTTATTGCTTAGTCCGTGGGTAGATCCTTCAATGTATGAAAATTGTTTCCACGATTTAGTTGCCTTATTATAAAAGCATAATCCATTATAGGTTCCAATCCATAGACGAAGTTTGTCCTTGCTTTCGCAAATGGAAAGAACATAATTATTAATCAGTCCGGAATTTAA
>JAHEEB010000221.1:4865-6471 GCA_024640925.1 Bacteroidota bacterium
TCATCTGTATCGTATTTGTATGAGAAAAGGCCATGACCATTGGTAGCAATCCAAATAGTACCTTCCGAATCCTCCAGTATATACCTAACATCATGTATTCCAGTACAGCCGCTTTTCTGGCACTTTTTGGAAAAATGGGCCCATTTATTATTAACAGGATTAAATCGTTCAATAGTTCCATCATAACCACCTATCCAGATATTCATTTTACTATCCTGAAAGATGGTTAAAACAGCATTGGTGGATATATAAGAACTGTTTGGGTTATTTTCCACAACATATCTAGTAATCTTATTATTTTTTTTATCAATAAAAACTAATCCATTTCCATCTGTTCCAATCCACAAATTATTGTTAATGTCTTTTAAAATGGCAGTTACACTGTATTTCAGGGAAAATCCTGCCGGCTTAAAAAAAGAATCGTAGGTTTTAAACTTTTTAGGATTATAGAGGTATGTAAAATTAACACCACTAAATTGTGTCCCAATCCATAAAATTCCCTGATCGTCTATGAAAACCGAGCGGATATTGTTTGTACTTAATGATTGAAGATTATCTTTATTGTTGGAAAATTGTATGACTTCACCGGTATTTTTCTTATAACACAACAGTCCGTTTTGATTGGTTGCAATCCATAGATTGTAAGATTTATCCATGGTAATATCCCAAATTTCATCGGAAAGAATTTTGTTTATTTCCTTAGAGAAAGATCTGATTTCTTCTGTGCTTCCATCTTTCAGGTTCAGTAAGAACAATCCTTTCGCGGAACAAACCCAAATGTTTCCATCAAAATCCGAATAACATTTCCGAATTATTCCACAATTATGAGTGATGGATCTGAATTCTTTTGCCGGATAATTGCTGACCATAAACCTGTGATTTGTTGCGATCCAGAGTTGACTGGTACCAGGTTTAAAGAAAGCTTGCGAGCATGCCTCATTTTTTTGAATAAAAGAAAGGGTATCCGGATAAAGATAACTTGTCATTTTCCAGGAAGTTGTATCACATGTAAGAATTAAGGCAGGAGAAACAATTACCAGGTTACCATTATTTGCCTTATCTATATCTGCTATATAATAAATGCTTTTTGGCTCATCAATATTTCTGATTCTTTGAAAATTTTCACAGGTATTATTATAAACAAGCAATCCCAAATCATTACCAATACATAGTTTTTTCCCCGATAAACAATATGTAAAAGTTGAATTGCCGTAAAAAGCATTAGTGTCACCTGGATTATTAAAATAGTTTTTCATTTGTTGGCCATCGTAACGTATAATGCCATTCTCGGTGGCAAACCACATGTATCCCTGAGGATCTTTGATAATATTAAAAATCCGGTTGCTGGTAAGTCCTTTATTGTAAGAAATAGACTGAAATTTCAGCTCATAGCCAGGATCAGATAAAGATTGCGCAATGAGCTTAATGGTTGGTGTTGAGTATAGCAATAGTAGCAAAACAAGTGTTTTGCTTTTTAGTAACCTGAAAGCATTGCAATACAACATAAAGATTTTGTTCGGCACTCTTAATACGAAATGAAAGTGGCAATAGTTTTAAATTATCAGGAATTAATTTTTTATTACTAACGTATATTTTATATTTATGA
>JAHEEB010000221.1:6503-6869 GCA_024640925.1 Bacteroidota bacterium
GTACTTCATTATATTCGATTGTAAGATGCTCATTTTCATAGAGAAAGAAAATGGGTTTCTAATCAATTTGGGTTTTATTTTACACTATCTCTCTAAATTAATTTTACCTTCAAGCCTTATATCGTTTGATGATGCACCTACCAGAACTCTATATTCTCCAGGTTCAGCATTCCATGAGTTTGTTGAAACATCGAAGAAAGCTAAATCCGCTTCACTGAGAGAAAATTGTAAAACTTTACTTTCTCCCGGAACAAGGTTGATTTTTCGGAACCCTTTCAGTTCTTTTTTTGGACGTGCCACCGAGGCTTCCATGTCACGGATATATAATTGTACAATTTCTGAACCAGCAATAGTACCCGAATTTCT
>JAHEEB010000222.1:0-4480 GCA_024640925.1 Bacteroidota bacterium
AGGTTGCACAGATTAATTTTTATCCTCTCACACTGATAAAAATTGTGTTGGGTGATGATCAAAAGTTAAACTTTATTTATCGGGCACCGCTTGAATTGTGCGATCCATATAAACTTTACGATATATTCCGCGAAGTCTGCATTAATGCCGATCGTTACGACGACGAATTTATTACTAAGTTTAAAGCTGTAAGGCTTCAGGAACCACGAATAATAAAATATAATCAGCAGGAACTCGAAGGTATTTGGACAAAAGTTCAGGCTTATGTTTCCGAAGCCTTTGATTACATTGCATATTTCGAAGGAAAACGTATCTACGATTTTATTTATGATGTTTTGAAAAGCACATTCACAAAAATCGATTATTACATTGCTCCACAAGGTTTCCTTCGTACCGAATTTGAAAACAGTATCGCTGATATCGATAGCCAGGCTCCATACAACGACAGGATTTTCAGGGCAAAGGAATTCCTCACTAAACTTCGCAACTACGATAAGGAAAAATTCTTTCAAGACATTTATAAAGCAGATGTATTTATTCCTTATAAATACAAATCGAACATGGAAAATGTCCGTAAGAATTTCCAGAATACATACGATACAGCTATCGACGAAATTAACAGACGTAGCTTTATGGGTGCATACTACACCATGTATTGCGAATTTTTGCGAATGTTCTATTATAACAATGTAGAGGATGATTTATCCGATTTAATTGTCGAAGCTATGACGAATGCAGCCCAGAAACCATGGGAAGAAGCATCAACCATACTTCGCAAAGCGTTCGATATTATCATGGACGAAGCCGATTATCAAGAATATTTAAGTTCGTATCAATCTAAAAACTAAGAATAATGAATCAATTCCAAAATATATCACCGGCGGTTTGTAAAATTATAACCGCAGATGGCAGCGGTACAGGTTTTTACCTTACCCAAAACAATATTTGGGTAACAAATTATCATGTAGTGGCAGGTAATAAACTGGTTACTCTCGAAAATCATAAACTCGACCGTTATTTGGCCAGAGTTATTTTTGTTAATCCTCAGGACGATATCGCATTTCTTCGTTCCGATTATCATATGAGCGAGTTTCCTGGTATTCCGTTCGAAACCGGCAGGTCGGTAAACGTAAGTGAAACCCTTTTTGTTTTAGGGTATCCTTATGGAATGCCATTTTCTGTAACGGAAGGTATCGTTTCTTCCTCCAATCAACTAATGGAAGGCAAACATTATATCCAGACTGATGCAGCAGTGAACCCAGGCAATAGCGGTGGCCCTGTTTTATCGGGCGATGGTAAACTGGTTGGTATTACTACAGCTAAATTTCAGGATGCTGATAACATGGGCTTTGCTATTCCTGCTAAAGTAATGATCGATCAATTTAAATTTCTGGAACAAAACCCCGAAGAGAAATATTCTGTTAAATGCCCTTCATGCGACAGCCTGATTATGGAAAAAAGCGATTATTGCAACAATTGCGGTGCAGAAATCGATAAGAGTTATTTCGACGAAACTCCTTTAACCGATTTGGCAAGTTTTGTAGAAGGTGCTATAGCTGGTTTGGGAGTAAATCCAATTCTTACCCGCGCAGGATATGAATACTGGAACTTTTACCAGGGTAGCACACAAATCAGGATTTTCGTATACAATCGCAATTATTTGTATGCAACATCGCCTCTCAATAATTTACCAAAAACAAATCTACAGGAATTATTAGAGTACCTGCTGAAGGATAATATTGCTCCTTATAAACTTGGAATAACCGATAACCAGATTTTTATTGCTTACAGAATCCATATTTCCGATATTTTCTCATCATATGCCAATGAGATAAAGGAAAATCTCAAAAATCTTGCTATTAAAGCAGATGAGATGGATAATTTCTTTGTAACCAAATATGGCTGTGAACTAACGGTATTTTCCAAAGCATAAAATTGCTCTTCCAAGATAAAGGCTCTAATAGCCTGGTATTATTGCGAAATCATTACAACTGAAGCAATCTGTTATAAAATAGCAGATTGCTTCATTGTTTTTACAATGGCTCTTTGTAAAGCCATATAAACGATTCTTTAGATTATTTATTTAAATCCACGTTTCTCTAGCAATGGCTCAATGGAAGGCTCCTGACCTCTGAATTTTCTGTATTGGCTCATGGTTTCAGCTTCGCCACATTCAGCTAGACAATATTTCCTGAATTTAGCAGCTAAATCTTTGTTAAATATATCACCCGTTTGTTTAAAGGCATTGAAAGCATCGGCGTCGAGCAAGGCTGCCCACATATAAACATAATATCCAGCTTCATATCCGCCATCGAATATATGTGCAAAGTATGTCGAACGATAACGGGGAAGGATTTCGGGTATTAATCCTATTTTATCCATTGCGTTCTTTTCAAAAGCCAGAATATCTTGTATGCTGTCAGCAGGAACAATCATATGGTAGTCCAAATCCAGTATAGAGGCAGCTAAATATTCCAACGTTTCAAATCCCTGGTTGAAGAACCTGCTGTTCGTGATTTTAGTTATAAGTTCTTCCGGAATTGCTGCATTGGTCTTATAATGACGGGCAAATTGTCTTAGTACCTCCGGCTCACCAGCCCAGTTTTCCATTACTTGAGAAGGAAGTTCAACGTAGTCGTTGGGCACAACACCTGCAGTGATTTTATATTTTCCATCGGTGAAAAGGGTTTGCAGGCTGTGTCCGAATTCATGAAAAAGAGTTGTGGTTTCATCCCATGTCAGAAGGGATGGAAGATCCCCGGTTGGTTTGGTAAAATTGCACACAATGGATACAATGGGCAAAATTCTTTTGCCATCTTTAAAACCAGGAGATCGGAAAGTAGTACACCATGCACCTGCGCCTTTTCCTTCATTCGGAAAATAATCAAGATACAATATTCCTAAATTACTTCCATTTGTATCTCTCACTTCATAAGTCTCAACTTCAGGTTGGTAAACAGGGAGGTCAAGTTTCCTTTCAAAGGTAATTCCGTACAGCTTATTGGCAACCCAAAACATACCATCACGAACATTATCGAGTTTCAGGTATGGTTTTAGTTCACTTTCATCCAAATTATATTTTGCCTTTCGAAGCTTTTCAGCGTAATACCACCAATCCCACGATTCCAGCTTATATCCGCCCTTTTCATTGTCAATAATTTTTTGCATTTCTGCAACTTCCTGCTTTGATATCTTTAATGCAGGAGTCCATAGTTTTTGTAAAAAATCGTTGACATTTTTTGTTGTTTTTGCCATATTAACATCGATAATATATTCAGCAAAATTATTGAATCCGAGTATTTGAGCTTTTTGTGCCCGTAATTCCACAATCTGTTTGATGATTTCCTTATTATCATAGCTATTGTTGTTATTTCCACGCATAAAATATGCCTGGTATATCTGTTCTCTGAGTTTGCGGTTCTGACTATATTGAAGAAAAGGAATCCAACTTGGCTTTTGAAGCGTGAACAACCACTTGCCATTCAGACTATCGGCTTTAGCAGCTTCATAAGCACCTGAAATTATTGGGTCAGGCAAACCAGCCAGATCATTTTTATTCTCAATAACCAGTTTATAACTTTCATTGGTTTCGGAAAGTAGATTCTGACCAAACTTTAGAGTAAGTGCAGATATTCTTTCGTTTATATTACGTAGTTTGCTTTTGGCTGCTGTGTCCAGATTGGCTCCATTTCTAACAAATGCTTCATAATATTTATATACTGCCCATATTTGAGAGCTATCTAACTTTAAGTTGTAACATTTATCATATACAGTTTTAACTCTAAAAAAGAGTTCTTTGTTTAGCATTAAATCGTCTTTGTGCTTTGTCAGAAGGGGCGTAATTTCTTCTGCAAGTTTTTGCATTTCATCATTTGTATAGGCATCGTTCAGATTCAAAAATACATTTGTTACCCTATCTAAAAACGCTCCGGATTGATCGAGAGGAAATATCGTATTCTCAAAATTCGGTTCTTCTTTATTATTCAGAATTTTTTCAATTTCCTTATTGTGCCTTATTATTCCCTCATTTATAGCGGGTAGATAATGTTCATTCTTAATTTTATCAAAAGGAGGAACTTCAAAGGGAGTTTTCCACTCACTAAAGAAGGGGTTGTTACCATTTTCTGTAACCTTATTTTTACATCCATACGACAGGATAATAAATACTAATCCAATAATTAAATACTTTTTCATATCCTTCATAATTTTATGCTCGTTATTTAAAATTACTTGAAAATTAGGATTAACTATCAAGTCTTCATCTAAAAAAAATTCTTCAATCGACTAGACCCATATTTTTCTAACAAAAAATCCCGGCACTTTGGTCGGGACTTAAATTTCTTTAAACAATCTCTTATTCGTCATTAGTAGTTTGTTTGGCAAAATTTAAAATATTGTCAACTACTTTCTGATTTACGTCGAATTGTTTAGAATTCTTTAGCATCTGGAATACATCATAAAATTCCTCTTTGCCTTCAAG
>JAHEEB010000222.1:4490-6867 GCA_024640925.1 Bacteroidota bacterium
GATCATCAGCAGGAATAAAAGTGTGTTGTATTTTCGATGAGAGATTGTTAATAGAATAAAAAAACGTAGAAGTTTTATTCATAGGCGCGTCAAATTAAAAACTGATTAGATAACGAAGAACTATTATTTAAAATTGTTGGAAGAATAAAAAAAATATTTTTTCCTGAATAACCAGGAATTAAAAAACCGGAAAAGTTATACTTCCGGTTTTTTAAAATTCTTTTTACTAAAGAAAGAATCAGGCCAATGTCAGGTTGAGCTTTCTTTCTTCTATTAATTTTCTGAGATTAATGAGTGCATACCTCATACGTCCTAATGCAGTATTAATGCTTACATTCGTATAATCAGCAATCTCTTTAAAGCTAAGATCACAATAGTGCCTTAGAATCACTACCTCTCGCTGATCTTGCGGAAGCTCCTTGATAAGTTTGCGGATATCGCGCGTAATCTGGCTGTTAACCAGTGTATCTTCAATGGTTTTTTCAGAAAGATAGCGGGTGTTAAAAATATCACCATCATAACTATCTTTCGAAATAGTTTGCAATTGTTTTTCTTTTCTGTAAAAATCAATGATGAGATTGTGTGCAATACGAAGCACCCAGGAAAGAAACTTTCCATTGTCTTTGTATTTACCACGGCGAAGAGATTTGATTACTTTGATGAAAGTATCCTGAAAGATATCCTCGGCCAGATGCTGATCTTTTACATTAAAAAAAATGTATGTATAAACTTTGCGTCTGTGCCTTTCTATTAGAGCTTCAAGATATAAGTGGTTGCCACCTAAAAAACCCTGAACTAGCTCAAAGTCTGAACGGTCTTGATACATCACAACTACCTCCTATACTATTATTTTGGTTATGCGAAGTAGAAGTGTTTCAATAGGCAATCCTCTTTTTTGATTTATAATTTGAATGCAATTAAGCACTTTTTTTCTTTTATTCAAATACCTTTGCAGTGATTTTTTAAAAAAAAGTGTTAAATCTGTTAATTTTCATCAATTTTTATGCCAGAAAACAAGAAAGTGATCGAGATAAAAGGAGCAAGAGTCCATAATTTAAAAAATATTGATGTTAAATTATCTCGGAATGGTTTTGTTGTAATTACAGGACTTTCAGGTTCAGGTAAATCATCACTGGCTTTTGACACCATATATGCCGAGGGTCAACGCAGATATGTTGAAAGTCTTTCGTCATATGCCAGGCAATTTCTTGGACGAATGAAAAAACCCGAAGTTGATTATATAAATGGTTTACCCCCGGCAATTGCTATTGAACAAAAGGTTAATTCCCGTAATCCTCGTTCTACAGTGGGGACTTCCACTGAGGTATATGATTATTTAAAACTCCTTTTTGCCCGCATTGGGCGAACGTTTTCACCTGTTTCAGATCAGGAGGTGAAGAAAGATTCAGTAACCGATGTTGTTGATTTTTTGACCCGTAAATGCGCGAATAAAAAATTCATCATTCTTTCGCCTTATAACGATTTCAATAAACTTGATCCACACCAGCTTCTTTCCGATCTTATTCATTTGGGAATTGGCAGAATAGAAATTGATGGCGAAGTTTTTAAGACAAAGGAAACTACGGAGGAACAGATTGCTCGCGCTAAAGATTTTTATGTTGTTGTAGATCGGGCTATTGTTCAATTGGATGATGATTCGATTAGCCGCTATGCCGATTCGGTTCAGGATGCTTTTCGTCTGGGCGATGGGAACTGTGTTTTACAGATTATTGAACCGGAAGGAACTATTGTTCACACATTCTCCAATCGGTTTGAGCGCGATACGATTGAATTCGAGGAGCCATCGGTTCATATGTTTAGCTTTAATAACCCATTGGGTGCTTGTCCCATTTGTGAGGGATATGGTAAAATTATTGGCATTGACGAGGATCTGGTTATTCCAAATAAAAACCTCTCTGTTTACGAAGAGGCTATTGCATGCTGGAAAGGCGATAAAATGCAGGAATGGAAAAATGAGCTGGTATACAGTGCAGATAAGTTCAACTTTCCAATTCATAAACCCATATATCAATTAACCGAAGAACAAAAACGATTGCTTTGGACAGGTAATAAGTATTTCTCCGGATTGGATCGGTTCTTTCAAATGCTTGAAGAAAATAAATATAAAATTCAATACAGGGTTATGCTATCGCGTTACAGGGGACGAACAACATGCCCTGAATGCCAGGGGCGAAGATTGAAGAAAGAAACCAATTATGTGAAGATTAATGGGTATTCGATTTCACAGCTGGTCGATATTCCCGTAGAAAAGCTACGCAAATTGTTTGATAGCTTTACCTATACCGAATATGAACAAAGCGTAGCCAAAAGGCTCATTCCTGAAATTTCGTTCAGACTCGAATATTTGTGTGATGTC
>JAHEEB010000223.1 GCA_024640925.1 Bacteroidota bacterium
GGGATTTTGGCGATGGAACTACCTCTACGGAAGCAGAACCAACACATATATATAATACTTCAGGTGTCTTTACTGTAGTATTGCGTGTACAGGGCGATGGTGGTACTGGCAAAGACTATAAAATTGTTGATGTCTATCCTCAACCTGAAGTCGATTTTTCATTCAACGATTCTGTTGTCTACGATTCGAGTCAGACGAAGGGTTACGACTGGATAAACTTCTATAACCACACGAAATATGCAAACTCATTTTCCTGGTATTTCGATGCTGAAAATAACTTCGGAGGAACTCCTGACAGCGATGAAAAAGAACCAAGTTGGCATTATGACGATATAGGTATTTATTATATCGGACTTATTGCAACTTCGGGCGATGGGTGCGTGGATTCAATGATTCATCCCACCCCAATAAAAGTATTGGGCGAAGGGTATGTTCTTTTCCCGAATGCCTTCTTTGTTACCCCCGATGGACCTGGTGATGAATACGACACCAAACGCGAAGACAATAAGCTGGTATTCTACCCGCGGAATGAAGGTATTTCTGAGTATCATTTGGAGATATACAACCGGTGGGGTGTGTTAGTGTTTGAAACCAAAGATGTTAACCATGGCTGGAATGGATATATAGACGGTAACCCTGGCAAACAGGATGTTTATATCTGGAGGGTACGTGGTCGCTTTACAAATGGTCAACCATACGACAAGAGTGGCGATGTGACTCTTATACATGGAAGAGTTGATGCCGTTCCCCAATAAATAAATTTAAAAGGGTGTGAAACATGATTTTTTTCATTGTTCATAACTAATGATATGTTTTATACCCTTTTTTAATACTTTTATCAAAGTGCAAAAACTTAAATATTCACAAACCGTATTACCAAAGAAAAAAGGCAAAGTTTTGTTAAAAAAATTCTCAAATATAGTTTTAGCTGTGTATCTTTCACTTTCAGTTAGTGGTCAAGATCCGCAATTTTCACAATTCTATGCTAATCCTCTTTATTTAGGGCCATCCTTTGCCGGTGGAGTTGAAGGAAGTAGACTATCTACCCAATATCGTAATCAATGGTGGGATATGCCAAATTCCTTTGTAACATATAGTTTTTCTTACGATCACTATTTTAAAACTTTTAACAGTGGTGTAGGAATTAACTTTATAAACGATGTTGCAGGAACAAGTAAACTTGGCTATTTCCAGACCGGATTGCATTATTCTTACAACATTAAATTATTTAATGTCTGGTACGTAAGACCTGGAATATCTTTTTCGTACATACAACAAGGTATTTATGGAAAATTAACTTTTATAGATCAGGTACTGGGGAATGGTTATACATCTGCACCGGATGCTTCGTTGGATCAGGCGAGGGATATAGATGCAGGTTCATCTATGCTGGTATATACCAATGGCTTTTGGCTTGGAGGTACTGTTGATCATTTGTTGCAACCTGATGTTGGGTTGCATAATACCGAAGCTGTAGTTCCGCTTAAAACCTCAATTTATGGAGGTATTGATCTAAGAAGAAAAGGCAGGTTGTTAAAACCAAGTGATGATGTTATGACATTTGCATTCCTATACAAACAACAAGAAACAATAAAGCAGCTGGATTTGGGAGTCTACTGGTATAATTACCCGATTATACTTGGTTTTTGGTACAGAGGATTACCTGTTCTTAACTCTCCTCGCGGTGATGCAATTGTATTCCTGGCTGGTATAAAAGTTCGGCATTTTAATATAGGATATTCATACGATTTTACTATCTCCAGTTTGTTGCCTTATACAAGAGGTTCGCATGAGATATCGGCTACCTATAAGTTCCTTCTGCCACAAAGAAAGAAAAAGGGTGGAGTACCATGTCCTGAATTTTAGGATATTGATTTTGCCTTGGTCATTTATTTTTTTATCACTAATCGGACTAAAAATAGCAGAGTATTTGTATGCCAATAGCATCGAGTAATTGGTGATGATTTTTATTGTGAAGGTCATTTTTTTCCTTAAAAACCAACACTATAATCGTTTAACTTAATAATTTGGTATATTTCTTAATGTTATGCTTTTGCCACAATGACCTAAGGAGCACTAAGTGAATTGTTTTTCTTTGTGAAATAATTTTTCGCAGTGATATTTTTTTTGAATAAAAGCGAAGACGTGCATTTATATAATCCGAAAATTATATTTTTGTACCTCAATCGAATAATTAATTTTAATCTACAATGAAAAAACTGCCTTTAATTTTAAATATTGTTTTAGCAATTGCGGTTATAGTATTATATGTTCTGTATTTTACTTCACCAAATAAAGAATTTAAGCATTCTTCAGCAATCGATACAACAAAAACTGATGTTTCAAAAGGTATTGTCTATATTAATATAGATTCTGTTTATTCAAATTATCAAATGTATAAAGATGTTGTGGGTGATTTGGAAAATAAATACAATGTATCAGATGCTCAGTTAAAAGCGAAACAAACAGCTTTTGAGAAGAATGTTAATGATTATAAGTATAAACTGGAAAGAGGATTAATAACCCGGACTGAAGCTGCCCAGATAGAACAAGGTCTTGCGCAGCAACAACAACAATTAATGGGACTACAACAACAACTTGAAGGACAACTTGCCGAAGAACAACAAGTAGCTCAACGTAAAGTGCTTAATTCAATAATGGAATATCTGGCAGGACTTGAAGGTGAAAAATCATACCAGTTTGTCTTAGGAACTTCATTTGGTGGAAACGTTCTTTACGCAAATGATAATTTCGATATTACAAAATCAGTTACTGAAGGACTGAATGAATCATATAAGAAATTAGCTGAAGAAAATAAGAAAGATAAATAATCTGGCGAATCATGGGATTTGCCGATAAATATCTCACGAAACAACTTTTTAAAATTTTTGATATCCCAGGAGCCCCAACGGGGCTCTTGAGGTATATTGTTATTATACCTGCCTATTCTGAGCCTAATATTCTTAAGATTTTACATTCATTAGCAGATTGTTACAAACCAAAATTTGAAACGGAGGTTTATATTCTTATAAATTATTCAGAGGAAGCCTCATATAATATTAAGCTGGAGAACAAGGAAATATTTGAGAAGATAAGTATTTGGTGTAATAAGCAAAATGTTGATCGTATTAAATTCATGCCTTTTATAGTTGGCGATTTACCTGAAAAACATGCTGGTGTGGGTTTGGCAAGAAAAATATTAATGGATTCTGCTGTAGCACGTTTTAATCAGATAAATTGCGAGAAAGGTTTTATATTATCTCTTGATGCCGATTCTGTTGTGCCGGTAGAATACCTGACAAAGATTGAAAAATGCATTTACAAGACTGAAGCTGAATGTCTGATTTTTAATTTTGAACACCCTGTCTCAGGTAACGAATATTCCGACGAAGTGTATAATGCCATTGTATTATATGAACTATATCTACGATATTACAAGTATATGCTGAAAGCAACAGGTTTTCCTTATTATCATTACACAATAGGTTCATCTTTTGGGATAAATGTAAAATCATACATTAAAGTTGGAGGTATGAATCGCAGGCAGGCTGGTGAAGATTTCTATTTTCTGCAAAAAGTTTTTCCTCACAATAAAGTACATTTCATTAATGAGTTGATTGTTGAACCTTCATCCCGAAAATCTGACAGGGTTCCTTTTGGTACTGGTGCTTCTGTGACAAAAATTATTGAATCAGGTTTAACCACATACTTGACATATAACCCTGAATCATTTAATGAAATAAGGAAAGTCATTCAATTAGTGCCATCATTTTATTCCGATAATTTATCTGAAGTAAAAGCTAAACTTGAAAGCCTACCGGGTACTATTTCAACATTTCTTTCTGATATGGCAGTTATGGCAAAGATAGAAGAGATTAAAAAAAACTGTGCTTCTAAAGAAACTTTCATAAAAAGATTTTATGGGTGGTTTGATGCTTTTATGATAATTAAATTTTTAAATTTCTCTCATAACAATTTTTATAGTTCTATAGATATAATTGAAGCAGCTAGGAGTTATTTCAAATCTGTTGAAATTTCTGCAGAAAAAGATACTCCGCTTGAATTACTTCAAAGGTTTCGAATGATGGATTTAGAAGATATTACTTAGCAATAACAAAAACATCCTCATTTTCCCGATGCATAAGATACTGTTCTCTGGCGAATTTCTCAAGATTATCTGTGTTTGTCTGTAATTCTCTTAAGCGGGCTGCATCTTCGCTTATGCGGGTAAGATAATATTCTTTTTCTTTATTTATCGTTCTTATTTCTTTGTTAAGTTGATGGCTTTCAATAAGATTATTCTCATCAAAAAGGCCAACCCAAATGACGAAAGCAACTGCCGAAAGGAAATACTTATTTCTCAATAAAGGATTCATTCCTTTCCAATATTTTCTTGGATCAAAGATTGAAAAGTTTACCACTTTTTTTATACAAAAATACTACGGTATTAAACCATCTGGTATATTAAGAAGATAAAGTTTTCGACATATTTTATAAATATGTGAGAAAACTTTTATGGAATGAACATGGATTAAGTCAGGTTCTTCTAAAGGAAAAGATTAGGCAAATATTTTCAAATGACTATTCCATTTCGAATGTGTTACCGCTTTTTAATAAATCGTTTACACATTTAATTTTACTGCGTTTTTTCGATTCTTCAATCTGTTTATAAAGCGCTGTTTCATAAACATCGCGGTTTAATTGCCTGATAACCCCCATAGCAATTGGAAAATCAGGTAGAGACATGCGTGTAAGCATATAATGGTGGGCGTCATCATCATTTTGGGCATCGTGAATAAGGATGTCTTTTTCAGTTATTCCGTTTTTACCAATTTCGGCTACTTCAAACCTTGATCCATTTTTTATAATTCCTTTTTCGCGATTTTTACCAAAAATCATGGGTTCACCATGTTTGAGATAGATTTGGTTATCATCACGAACTTCTTTTCCTGTAACTTCTTCATGAACTTTATTATTAAAAATAACGCAGTTCTGATATACTTCGATAAGTGATGTCCCTTTATGTTTGGCTGCTTCGACAAAAACCTCCTTCATCATCTTTGGATCGGTGTCAACGACACGAGCATAAAAAGATGCATTAGCACCCATGGCAAGTTCTCCAGGGAGAAATGGATTTTCTATTGTACCGTCAGGAGAGCTTTTAGTAATACTTCCCAGTGGTGTTGTTGGAGAATATTGTCCTTTCGTAAGGCCGTATATTTTATTGTTAAACAAAATAATGTTAACATCAATATTTCTACGCAGTATATGGATAAAGTGATTACCACCAATAGCCATAGAGTCACCATCTCCGGTAGCAAGCCAAACATTCAGTTCCGGATTTGCAACTTTAATTCCCGATGCTATTGCCGGACCACGGCCATGTAAACTATGAAATCCGTACGTGTTTATATAATAAGGGAAACGCGAAGAACAACCAATGCCCGATACAAAAACAACATTTTCTTTTTTATCTGAAGTTTCCGGAAGCGCTTTCTTTATTGATGATAATATTGCATGACCACCGCAACCGGGGCACCATTTAACAGGACCATCTAGCGAAAAATCCTGTATTGTAAGCTGAACAGTTTCACATTCCATCGACATATTACTTTTCCTCCAATATTTCGGCAAATTTGTTTTTTAATTCAGTGATAAAAAAGGGAAGACCCTGTATTTTGTTGTATTGTAAGTATTCATAACCTGGGTGTTTTGAACGCAGATAAGCTGCAAACTGTCCAAGATTTAGTTCACAAACGATCCTTTTCTTATATTTTGAAAAGATTTCACTGGTATTTAAGGGTAGGGGATTTATATAATTGAAATGGCAAAGTGATATACTCTTTCCTTCTTCTTGTAAATCTTTAACCGCAGAATATAAAGCACCATAAGTACCTCCCCATCCAATAACTAAGAGATCAGCTTCTTCAGGGCCCAAAACTTCCTGTTTAGGTATATAGTTTGCAACACGTTCAACTTTTTCAGCACGTTTTTTAACCATATGTTCATGGTTTGCCGGATCGTGAGAAACCAATCCTGTTATATCTTCTTTTTCAAGCGCACCAATCCTGTGTCTCAGGCCTTCTTGTCCGGGAAGTGCCCAGCTTCTTGCAAGGGTTTCCAAATCGCGTTTATAGGGTTTATAGGACGGATCATTATCTTCAACAAGGCGTGTTTTTATGCCAGGTAAATCCTCAACTTTTGGAATTGGCCAAAGTTCAGAACCATTGGCCAGAAAACCGTCAGTAAGTAATATTACCGGTGTCATATGTTCCAATGTGAGTTTAGCAGCCATGTATGAATAGTAAAAGCAATTAGATGGAGTCGAAGCTGCTAAAACAATTACAGGGCTTTCACCGTTTCTGCCATATAAAGCCTGCAGCAAATCGGATTGTTCCGTTTTGGTTGGTAATCCGGTAGCCGGACCACCACGTTGAACATCAACAATAACAAGTGGAAGTTCAGTCATAACAGCTAGTCCTATTGCTTCAGCCTTCAGACAAAGTCCTGGTCCGGAAGTTGAGGTTGCGCCTAGTTTTCCGGCAAAGGATGCTCCGATAGCAGTACATATTCCAGCGATTTCATCTTCGGCCTGGAAAGTAATACAATCAAGGCTTTTCATTTGCGATAACTCATGTAAAATTTCAGAAGCAGGAGTAATAGGATATGAACCAAGAAATAGTTTTCTACATGAACGCTCTGCAGCAGCAAGTAATCCCCAGGCTGTAGCCTGATTTCCGGTAATATTACGAAACAGACCTTTCCCTTTTTGAGCCGGATTAACCTGAATCTGAGTGGTCATTACCTCAACATTCTCAGCATAATTATAACCAACATTAAGAACGGCAATGTTTGGTTCAATCA
>JAHEEB010000224.1:0-2471 GCA_024640925.1 Bacteroidota bacterium
TTCGAGAGCAATGAAATATCGATGGCTACGGAATCGTCTATTTTTATATCGTTTCTTTCCTCCAGGTATTTATTCAGTGTTTCGTTGTAATTGGCGGCAGCTTCGGGATTAGATGAAAAATCGTACTTTACACCCTTGGCTAAAGGTATCGTCATCTCATCTTCCACTTTCCCGGTAGTGCCTTTTTTGCTGACCGTAAGTACATAGGTGGTCTGCGGAATTACACTAAATCCTTTCGCGGTAAGGCTCTTTACAGCCATATTCTCTTCGGTGGTATCGGTATTATTGATACTCAGACTCAGCAACCACTCGAGTTCTTTCAGGGCTTCCTCATCGTCAATGTTGGTATCCATTGTTTCTTCGAGGTAACGCTGATACAGGCCGGTTGTATCGATTGTTATCTCGCTGAAGAAGGGTATGGTATCGACATTTACAGTATAACTGCTGGCGGTAAAATTATCCTGAAGGTAGTTTATATCGGTTTGAATATTTACTTTCTGTTCAGGGTTGTAAGGCACGTTGATTTGAAATTTTTCATTGGTATTGATGTCGAAAGTCCGGTCTTCGAGAATAATTGTGGAACCAACAGGTTGATCACCTATGCCAGTTGTGTCGGGCATTATTGTAAAAGTAAATTCTTCGCCTTCTTCAATCAACAGATCTTTTGAAATTAATGATATATCAATGGCAACAGAATCGTCAATATGAATATCTTTCCTTTCTTTCAGAAACTTATTCATCACATAATTTTTATCCGCACTGGATTGAGGATTTGAGGTAAAATCATATTTCACTCCCTGCGTCAGGGGAATAATCATCTCATCTTCTGTGCTAACCGATTTTCCTTTCTTGCTCACCGTTAACACATAATTAGATTGTGGCACAATGCTAAAACCATTGGCTGTTATGCTCTTTATCGACAGGTCTTCTTTTGTAGTCTTATTGGTATTAATACTTAAACTCATTAACCACTGGAGTTCCTTCAAGGCTTCCTCACTATTCAATTCCTCAAATAGAGAATCTTTCATTTTAAAATTCAGAAATTCAACTTTATAAATATCATCATTGCCTTTACCGCCCGGACGATTGGAAGAGAAATAACCTGTTTGCCCTTCGGGTGAAAGGAAAATACTAAAATCATCAGAACTGGAATTTATTGGATATCCCAGGTTAATCACTTGAAGAGGTTCTTTTGTCAGATTAACTTTAAAAATATCCAAACCTCCAAGCCCTCCATGACCATCGGATGCAAAAAACAGAATGGAGTCGTTATACAAAAATGGAAACATTTCATTTCCCTTCGTGTTTATCTCCTTCCCTAAATTTTCGGGATTCGACCATTGTCCATTCGTTAAAATGCTTCGATAAATATCGGGGCCGCCAAATCTATCAGGAGAATTAGAAATAAAATAGAGTATACTTCCATCATTATTTATGGCCGGATGTCCTATTTCATATTTATAATCGGAAATTGTAACTGGCTGGAGGCTCAACTCTTCATCTACTCCTTTCGGTATACTGGTTTTATAAATTTTCAGTTTAATTGCGGATCTGTCTGCTTTATCCTCGTAATTTCTGGTTATATACAGCTCTGAATTAGCCATATTGAAGGCAACAGGACCTTCATGAAGTTTTGAGTTCAGTGAATGATTATACGAACTTGTTCGAAGAAACTGTCCGGCAGGTGAAAAGGCAGAAACAAAAATATCATAATAATCAGTTCTAACAGGATCAATTACATTGCTTCTCTTTGCAGCAAAAATAATCTGATCATTCAGTTTAACCGGATTTATCTCTGATTCATTTGTATTTATTTCTTTCATGTTTTCTACAACAAGTATTGTAGAATCTTTGTATAATTCGCTTCGCTTATCAATGGAGTTCAGATATTCATTGGCCCTAAAATCAGTATCAACAGACTGATTATATACCTGCAACCATTTTTTCGACTCTTCAAGCTTTCCATTCTTTAAAAGCGTCAGTGCATATTTTAAAAGATACTCAGCCTCTACCTGCTGCTGATGATTCTCTATGGCTTTTCTGTAATATTCTTCAGATTGTTCCGGAAGTTCAAGTTTTGAATAAGCTTCTGCTATTTTCAACAAAACATCTGTATTATTGGTGTCCTTTTTATAAGAAAGATTATAAAAATAAATAGCTCTTTTATATTCGTAACGTTCAAAGTAATAGTTTCCCTTCTGCAAACAGGCCTCCTTATTAGAAAGCAATAATTCATTGGTTTGGGCAAAAGACAAACTCCAAACAATTCCCAGAAGTATAAAAACACACAACCTCTTACTAATCATTTATCAGGTTTTTGAAGGCTAGTTGATAAATAATCCCATTAACTTACTCATGCATTAAGCAGGGTTTTATTTATGCTATAAAGTTAATTAAGACAAAATATTTATACGATTCAACTTGAGTTTTGTTTGTGAATAACTGCCAAGGTTAATAAATTAATGCTGCTA
>JAHEEB010000224.1:2481-6863 GCA_024640925.1 Bacteroidota bacterium
TGCTATTAAAAAATAAAATCGGTTGAATTCTTATTTTAACTCAAACTTTTATTACCATGAAAATTTTATCAAACTATCTCTGTTAAAACAGTAACAAAATCAGGATTTTTTAAGTAAAAGGTGATATAACACATCTTTATGTGGTGACAACCTTCATCAATGAGTTAAAAATGCGAGCATTTATCATATTAAGTCGTAATTCGTATAGTTTGAATAAGTTCCTGTTTTGTCTTGTTGCAATTATAACAGGATTAACCAATATCCATTCGCAAAACGACAATTACACTCTTTGGGAATTTTCAAAAGACATTGCAATAAACACAACATCATCAGGAGCTAATATTAGTTCTAATGTTAGCAGTTATCCGGTACTCATCAGATTATCCGGTTCTAATTTTAATTTTACCGAAGCACAGAGCAATGGAGGTGATATTCGATTTGCATCGTATAATGGAAACCATTTGGTATATGAGATTGAACGTTGGGATGCCACAAATCAGTTAGCTGAAATCTGGGTAAAATATAATGTGCTTGGAAATAATAATTCTCAATATGTTCGAATGTATTGGGGAAACTCATCTGCGGTTGACAGTAGTAAATCAGCGCAGGTATTCAATACCAGCAGCGGATATGTTGGAGTCTGGCATTTTAAAGAAAACGGAAACAATACTGCAAACGGGTACAAGGATGCTACCTCAAACGGTAATAATGGTACCGGTTTTAATATGACTTCCAGCTCTGATGTTAGTGCTTATATAGGAATCGGACAAGAATTCAATGGAACCAGCAACTATATTCAAATAAACAATAACCTGTTAAAAGATATCCTGACTTCTTCGAAAGTAGCAACCATATCTTTCTGGGTAAAAACGAACAAAACAAATTATGCCCGGGCAATCTTATGGGAAGGTGATGTCAGTGGAGATGGTTTTGGTTCTGACGAAGAAATACATCTTGGATACGGAGAACCTAATGGTACCCTGGCAAATAATTATTTACATTTTTATTCAGGCGATGAAGATGATAACAATAATGGCGGAGATCATTGCAATGTGGAATATGGAACAACAGATGTAACAAACTGGCACCATGTGGCAGTAACATATAATGTGTCTGGCACGAACGAAGTTGCAGAACTTTTCTGGGATGGAACCTCTGTTGATATTGAAACGGGTGGTATAAGCGGTAACTATGGCCCTTCATGGAACGCAAATACACTTATTGGTAAAATGGGAAGTTCAACCACCAGGTACTTTGAGGGAATAATTGATGAATTGCGCATAACACAAACTATTTTAGATGACAATAGTATTGCTCTCGATGAAGCCATTCAGAATTCATCAACACCAACTTTAAATTTTGAAAATTTAGCACCAACTCTAAACAACATAGAATCCTCTTCACTGAATTACACCGAAAACGATGGTCAGGTTATAATTACTTCTACCATTGATGTTGAAGATGGAGATGATATCTCTTTTCAATCAGCTTCTGTTTCTATTGGAAACTATCGAAATGGGGAAGATCTGTTAAGCTTTACAACTATTGGGAATATCACTGGAAATTGGAACTCAGCTACTGGTAATTTAACATTATCCGGAACAGACACAAAAACAAACTATTTATCTGCCTTAAGATCTATTAAGTATAGCAATACCAGCGAAGATCCTACCACGACAACAAGGACCATTTCTTTTCAGGTGAATGATGCTGACGATGCCAGTAATATTGTAACAAGGAGTATAAATGTTTCGAAGCAAAACGATACGCCGGTCGATATTAATCTATCCAATACTAACGTTAACGAAAATCAATCGGTTGGAACAACGGTAGGAGCTTTTAGCACTTCTGATCCGGATGCATCCGACACACATACTTACTCCCTGGTTTCAGGTACAGGTAGTGCAGGCAACTCGGCTTTCCAACTAGTCGGTACCCAATTACAAACTAATGTATTGCTAAACGAAGAGACACAAAACTCTTACTCTATCAGAGTAAGGACAACAGATAATGGAGTAGGAAATTTATATTTTGATAAAGTATTTACCATTTCCATACTGGATATTAACGACGCTCCGGGTATTACATCAGCGGCTATTATTAGTGCAACTGAAGATTTAGTATACACTTACAACATTACTGCCACTGATGAAGATGCCGATGTTCCAACCTTTACTTCATCTGCTCTTCCTGCATGGTTATCATTAACTGATAATGGTAATGGTACAGCTACTTTAAGCGGTACTCCCGGAAATGGAGATGTAAATTCATTTTCCATCACCATTCATGCCTCCGATGGGACAGTTACCACGAACCAACCATTTACACTTACTGTGAACGGGATAAATGATGTCCCAATTTTCACAAAAGGCGCGAACCAATCGGTCAATGAAGATGCCGGGGCACAGACTGTGTCAGGTTGGGCTACAGGCATTGGCGATGGAGACCCGGAACTGACCCAGACTCTTTCTTTTACTGTCAGCAACGATAACAATGCTTTATTCTCGGTTCAGCCTTCGATTGATGCCAGCGGAACATTGACTTATACCACAGCTTCAAATAGTAACGGTTCAGCTACCGTTACGGTGACTCTCAGCGATAATGGTTCTGGTGTTGCACCGAATGCAAACACCAGTTCTGCACAGACTTTTACGATTACCGTTACTTCCATAAATGATGTCCCGGTTTTCAATTCAACTGCCATAATTACTGCTAATGAGGATGTATTATACACCTACAACATCACAGCAACTGATATTGATGCTGGTGATTTACTTACCATTACTGCACCTACCCTGCCTGCATGGTTGACTATAACTGACAATGGCAATGGCACTGCCACTCTTTCCGGCACTCCAACCAATTCAAATGTCGGTAGTAATGCAGTTATCCTTAATGTAAGCGACGGAACTAATTCGGTTGCACAAACATTTACCATTATTGTTACTAACGCAAACGATGCTCCAATATTTACAAGTACTGCTCCTGCTACTGCGACCGAAGATATTGTTTATACATACAACATCACCACAACTGATACCGATGCTGGTGATATACTTACCATTACTGCTCCTACCCTGCCTGCATGGTTGACTATTACTGATAATAGCAATGGCACAGCCACTCTTTTCGGTACACCAGAATATCAAGATATTGGAAGTTATAATATTAACATTCTTGTAAACGATGGTACAATGAATACCAGCCAAAATTTCCAGATTGAGGTTATTAAAGGGTTTACTCTGCCACTGGCTGTTGCAGATAATTTATTCATTAATGAGGATGAACAAATTCAATTCAATGTTTTGTCAAACGATCAAAATCCCGGAAATGAAGCGATAATTGCCAGTCTCACTCAAAATGCCCTTTACGGAACAGCTTCCATAAATAGCAATGGAATTTTGCTATATAATCCAAATCAGAACTTCCATGGGAATGATTTGATTTATTACTCTGTATGCATTGAGGGTTCTGCTTTTTATTGCGACACGGCAGCCATTCGTATTAGTGTAGAACCGCAGAATGACAAACCAATAATCTTGGATCAAACTATTCAACCGGATAATTCAGGCAAAATTTGTATCTCTGTTGAAGATGTTGATTCGAATATATGCACATTAACCGAAATTTTGAATAACAGCAATACTTACCGAAATATCTCTCAGGATCTAAACTCTCTTTGTTTTGAATATACAACCGTTCAACAATATCAGCACGAAGAGATAATTCAGTGTGTTATCTGTGATAATGGATCTCCGGTTTTATGCGATACAGCCAATATTCGTCTGGTTTATAATATGGAAACACTGATTGATATTAAAGAGGGTATTTCGCCAAATGGCGATGGTATTAACGACCTATGGATTATTCGTGGTATTGAAAGATTTCCAATAAACACAATCAAGATATATAACCGATGGGGTGATTTGATTTACGAAGCACAGAATTATGATAATAATGCAGTTGTTTGGGCCGGGGAAATAAACAGGGGGTTAAACCTGGGGCAAGAAGCATCGGGTGGTACTTATTATTACCTGATTGAATTAAACGAAAGTAATAAGCCTGTAACAGGATATATTATTGTAAAATAGGATTAAAATATTTTTATAATAAATGAAAAAAATTGTATTCATATTCTTTATTTTGACAGGAACCTGTCCCTTTATGCATAGTCAGGACTATATTTATTATACTCAATATTTATTCAATGGATTATCAATTAATCCAGCTTATGCTGGTTCTCAGGATTTTATAAATGTTTCAGCTGATATAAGAAAGCAATGGTTTGGTATAAAAGGGGCACCGCTCACCCAGACAATCTCTGCCCATTCCCCAGTTCTTAACGACCTGTTTGGACTTGGAGTAACCATAATAAATGATAA
>JAHEEB010000225.1 GCA_024640925.1 Bacteroidota bacterium
AGGGTTGGTTCCCATTCTGGATTAAGTAGTCGAAAAAAGCCATTGGTGTCTGCTATGCAAAGCAAATCGTTACTATAGGTAAAGAAGTTTTTAAAGTCAAATTTTACTTTGCTTATATTACTGTTCTTTGCAGTGCTATTAATCTGTTTAGATTTTGGTTTACGCTTTTCTGCAGTCATAATAAGCCTCCTGAACTACATAGCAACTTTATTATCCAATTAAAAAACTATGAAGAATTGTATAAAACCAAGCAACCTGTATTAAATTTAGTGAAAGTTTTTCTGTGCTCCAAGCTTTTTGAAAGAGTTGTAAATTAATAATTTGATTATGGTACGGGTTAAAATGTAATTTCTGCTTTGTTCTGTACAAAATTCATAATATAAAAAAGGAAGCAGAAAAAAGAAGTTTATTTTGGTAAGGAAATGTAGAAAGTAGCACCTTCGTTAACTTTTCCTTCAGCTCTAACTGTACCTCCGTGTTTAGTAATGATTTGTTTGACATTTGCAAGACCAACTCCTGTACCTTCAAATTCTTCATTGCTATGAAGCCGCTGAAATACGCCAAACAGTTTATCTACATAATTCATATCAAATCCAACCCCATTATCTTTAATAAAGTATTCAATCTGATCAGGCAGATTGTTTGAACCAATTTCGATGATTGCATTGTTATTTTTTGATGAATATTTTATTGCATTAGATATTAAGTTCTCAAATACCATTCTGAGAAGACTCTTATCACCATTCACTTCAGGTAGGTTACCGATTGTCCATTTAATATTAAGTTTTTCTGTTTCCGGCTTAAATAGGTCAATAATCTCATGTACTAAGGTTTCGGTATTGACCATATGCCTGGATATCTCTTTCCTGGTCAGGCGGGAGAATGAAAGCAAATTATCAATCATTGAAGACATGCGTTTCGATGCTGAATTTATTTTATCGAAATAAGAGGTTAGTGTATCTGTTGGATCTTTAATATTTGAATACATAATTCGTATAAATCCATCAATATGGCGCAGTGGGGCACGTAAATCATGAGAGACACTATACGCAAATGATTCAAGTTCCTTGTTTGCTTCAATGAGTTTTATGGTTCTTTCTTCAACCTTTTTCTCTAGCTCAATATTCAGTTTAATTATTTCCAGTTCAGCTTGTTTTCGTTCTGTTATATCAAGAATAAGTCCATCGAATACCAGCTCTATACCAATTTTTCTTGGTTGTGCTATTCCTCTGAAATACATATTAACTTCATCGGGCCTGATATATTTTCCTTCAAATTCCCATCTGGACTTAGCTTTAATGGCTTCCTGCACTGAAGAAACAAATTTAGATCTATCTTCATCGGCTATTCCGGCAACAAAACGATCATAAAAATTATCAAGACTGTTATCTAAACCCAGATATTTCATAGAAAGCTCAGTCACAAAATTAAGTCCTATTTCACCATTATCGCGGGCAAAGAACTGGAAAACTGTGCCTGGTATGTTTTGAGCAATTCCTCTGAATTGTTCTTCACTTTTTCGAATAGATTCTTCTGCTACCTTTTGTTCCGTAATAAATCGTGCTTGTTGTACATTTTGATAGGCTCTTATCGATAACTCATTTGCTAAGATGTACATATATTGAGAAACTTTTTCAAATTTTATAGCTGACATAAAAGGTACTTCATTATATGCCTTTCTGAATTTTTCCTGATCGATTCCTATTTTGTCGGCATATTTAACCAGTTCATCTTCGTTCTGAGCTTCGTTTCGTACCTGACCGATAAGCCAGTTAGCCAAATGAACACCACCAAGTGTTATGCTGGCACCAGCCTCCCATATACCACCGCTCAAACAAGGTCTTATGGTAGCCCCATTTGGATTTTCTTTACCAAGATAGGCATCGGATTTAAAACATTTTATCTGGCCTATTTTTGTACCACGTATTAAATTGCAAAAATTACTAAAATTGCTGGGTTTAGTAATAGGTATTCCATTGGGGTAAGTTATTAAGGAAGCTACACCTGTTGCTTCGGAAAAAGAATCTTGTATTTTTTGCAAGTCTTCGATATTAAACAAGTCAGTAAATTGAATATCCTTAAGTTCACCTAGGGGACGGGTGAGAGCCAAAACGTGTTTTTTTAAAGCTTCTTCATATTGTTTTCGTTCGGTAATATCGAGTGCCGAAAAAGTTACCCCTTTCTGCAGATCAGAAGGCTCAAGTGGTACAAAACGGAGAAGAATAATAATAATGCTTCCATCTTTTCGCAACCAACGAGTTTCAACTGTTCCTGTACCTTGATTCTGCATCTGCCGGATTTGTTCTTGTCCAATATGAATATATTCTTCTTTTGTCGGATATATCATACGGGCGTTTTTGCCAATAATTTCATCCTTTGAATACCCCGTCATTTTATAGAATGAATCATTACATTCCTGAAAAGCTCGATTAATTGTTAATCCAATAGCCACAGGTGCAGCCAGAAATATGCTTTTTAATTTTGCATCTTGCATTTTTATGGCATCTTCGGCCATTTTACGTTCAGTTATATCCTGCACTATACCATAAGAACGAAAAGTCTTTCCATTTTCATCAGTTGTAACTGCACCAACAATAAAGATTACCCGTTGAACTCCGTCTGGACGAATAATCCTACACTCAAAATCGTTAAATTGATTTGATTGTTGTGATTTTTCTAAATGTGACTGGATAAACATACGGTCATCAGGATGTACCAGCCCAATAAAGGTTTCTATTGTTGGATTTATCTCTAAATATTTGTAACCGTAAATATGGTATGCCTCCTCGTTCCATACAAGTCGGTTCTCCCTAAAGAAAAACTCCCAACTTCCAATCTGAGCAACACGTTGTGATTCACGAAGCCACGTCTGGTTTTTTACTAAAACATCTTCTGTTTTTTTACGTTCTGTTATATCTCTGAATAGCCATACGCGACCTCTTTCCGGACTATCTTCTGTTAACGAAAATGAGTATCGTTCTATAATGCGCCCATCGGCAAAGTGAAGAATATCTTCTGTTGTACTGTCTGTCGGGTAAATATTCTTTACTTGATTATAAAACTCTTCAGGATCAACTAATTGAAGTTTTGCATGATTGAGAACATTTTCATTGGTATGGGTATAAAGTAATTCATCAGGAACAGAAAAAATCTGCTTAAAGCGAGTATTATAATGAGTAATTATATTTTCGTCAGTTACAACCAAAAGCCCGTCATTCATTGATTCCATGGTGGCTTTAAGTATTGCTTCGTTCTTTTTTAAAGAAAGTTCGGCATTTTTACGAGTAGAAATATCCTGAATCACCCAGATAGAACCGTCCATTGGTTTTTCGGGGTCAATTGCTTTTCCATTCAGATTAACCCAAAACATACTTCCATCTTTTTTTCTACCTAATAATTCGGTTGAAACAACATCTCCCTTCTTTAACAATGAATATGCTTCATTTCCAACCCTTTTATAATCATCTTCAGAGATATATAAAATAGATGTTTCCTTATCAAACACATCATCGAGAGTATAACCATATAATTTATAAAACGCTCTGTTAACCCATTGCATTTTGCGGTTTTTAACATAGATTATGCCAACACTTACTGTGTCGAGGATAGTTTGGTGCAAGCTGGCCAATTGTTTGAACTTTTCTTCCGATTTTTTTTGTTCAGTAATATCTTCAAAAATAACACAGATACGATCGGCTGTGTTCCACGGTAGATATGCTGTACACGAGTATAAACTATTCGTGTGCTTAAAAAACATTTCGAAATGTTTTGATTTGCCAGAATGGGCAATTTCATTGAAAATATCAAACCAACCAGGTTCAGTTTCGGGAAATACTTCTGTAATTCTTTTACCCTTAACCTGATCAAGCTTGATTCCCGCAAATCGCTCATATGTATCGTTTATATAAGAAAAACGGACATCAATCATTCTATTGGTATCATCAAAAACAGTTTCCCACATAACAAAACCATTTGCCATGCTTTTCATTAACCATTCTTTTTCCTGGGCATTTTTCAGAAGTGTTTCCTCAGCCAGCTTGCGTTCATTTATATCCTGAAGCACCCATATTGAGCCTTCGGAGATATCTTTCGGATTTAAGGCTTTTCCTACCAGACTGCACCAAAATATAGTGCCGTCTTTTTTCTTCATGGGTAATTCAATTGAATACACCTCACCTTTTGCAAGTTTTCCATATCCTTCATCGCCAACTTTCTTAAAATCCTCGACATTTGCATATAATTTCGAAGTGTCTGAGTTAACCATTTCTTCATATTCATATCCAAATATCCGGCATTGAGATAAGTTTACCCATTCCTGTCTGCGGTTTTTTAATAAAGTTAAACCAACAGTCAATGTGCTTAAGATGGTTTTGTTCAAATCGGCAAGTTCTTTGATTTTTTCTTCAGCCTCTTTGCGTTCGGTAATATCAGGAAACACCAGATAAGCAGCAATAATATCCCCATTACTATTGCGTATGGTAGAAGCACTGACAGATTCCCATCTTATTGTTCCGTCTTTTCGTTTAACAAAATATTCCTTATTTTTTGTTTCAATTCCTTGCAGTGCCAAACTGATAGGCATTTCTGACATGGGTACAATATTTCCAAATTCATCATAATCTTGCCATGCAGGTGTTATTTCCATTAATGATTTACCTATATAATCAGATAATTGAATTCCAAGAAATTCTTCGCAGGCATGGTTCGAAGCTTGAAATTTATAACTTGATTTACTTACAATAATCATAGGTACTGGCGTTTGCATAATGGCTGTATCAAACAGAATCTTGGTTTCGGCAAGTTCCTTTTCTGCCATCTTTGACTCCGTTATGTCAAAGATGATACCATCGAAAACAAGTTCGTTGTTTAGCAGCCTTGGCTGTGAAAGCCCATGAAACCATAGTTCTTTACCTCCAGGACTAATGTATTTTCCTTCCCATTCCCATTGTGTTAGCGTTTCTGCAGCTTTTTTTCTTGAAGTGATAAATCGTTCCCGATCCTCTTCTACAATTCCTTCAATAAAATGTTCAAGTATATTTGGATCCTGGATATCAAGTCCGGAATATTTGGTCGTATTATCACTTATATAATTTACTTTAGCTTCGCCATCTTTCCCAACCAGTAATTGATATACAACCCCTGGAATATTTTGCACAATTCCTTTGAATTGTTCTTCACTTTTCTTTAATGCCTCTTCAGCTTTTTTATGTTTGGTTATATCCTGAAAAATACCAATAAATTTGTAAGGTTTGCCTTCAGCGTCTCTTTCCAAATCCAGAACCTCATGAATGTATCGTTGAGGAGATCCATCTGCAGGATTAATAATATATTCTATATCGAATTTCTTACCTTTTTCAAGTAAATCACGATACGATTTTAAGAATGACTCAAAATCAACAAGGCAGGCTTTTACCTTTTCAAAAGGTATAAATCCTTCAATAGGAGGAAAGCCAAAAATTCTCATGCCTTCGGAAGAAGACCAAACATCCGGACTATCTATTACTTGCTCTGAGTAACCAATTTGACCAATTGCCTGAGCTTTTTGTAATCTTGCTTCGCTCTTCTTTATTGCTTCTTCTGCATGTTTGCGCTCAGTAATGTCATGTAGCACATAAATCAGGCATGGTTCATTATTGTATTTAATGGGAGAGGCTGAAAAAAGGCATGTAAGAATCGTTCCATTTTTTATTTGTAATTCCATCTCAAGATTCCGGATATTCCCCTTTTCAATAAGCAGTTTTAGCATTTCCTCCCTATTTTTTGGATTTGCCCATAAGTGTAAATCAATAGTAGTATGCCCAATGTATTCTTCTGGTTTATAGCCGGTAATTTGTGTAAATGCAGGGTTTCCTGAAAAAAGCATTCCGTCCGACTGACGGGTAATACCTACCATATCAGGACTTAGATTGAATATGTCGGAAAAATTCTGTTTGGAAGTCTGAAGCTCATTCTCAGCACTCTTTAGCTCTGTAATGTCTTTTGCCGATGCATAAAACATATTGTCTTTCAAATAAGCTTTCCATTTAAGACAAACATATCCACCATTTTTTCGCTGATATCGATTTTCAAAATCGTGCAATTTCTTATTTTTCACAAGCCCATTTGTAGCAACTAAGGTCTTTTCAACATCATCTGGGTGAACAAAATCGATAAACTTATTTCCTATGATTTCTGATTTTTTATATCCCAACGTTTTTTCCCATTCTGGATTTAGTTTTCGAAAATAGCCCTGATCATCAATGACACAAAGCAATTCAATGCTGTGAATAAAAAAATTTTCAAAGTCAATCTCTGAGCCCTTTTTTTTAATGGATTTAGTTTTGCTCTTTTCTAACTTGAACTTAGAAATAGGTTTTTCCTTTATCATATTCGGAATTTAAAGTTTCGAACCAGTATATTTGACTATACTGAACTAAATTTAGTGAAAGTTTTTAAGAAGGTTATACAATATACATGTTGATTCCTGTTTTTCGTTTTTCTATTATTGACAAGTTGCTTACTATAAATATTTTACAAATTCTGTTTGATAATTTTAATGGATTAAGATTGATTTTTTGGTTGAACTTTACTTATTTTGCGCGCAAAACATAACCTTTTAACATGAATTTACTTCAAGGAAAAACAGCAATTGTAACCGGAGCAGCCAGGGGAATAGGCCGGGCTATAGCAATCAGGTTTGCACAGGAAGGTGCTAACATTGCTTTTACCGATTTACGATTGAATGAAAGCACCGAAGCAGTTGAAAAAGAAATCTCTGCACTTGGTGTAAAAGTTAAAGCATATGCCTCTGATGCTAGTAATTATGCTGATACAGAAAAGGTTGTCGATGAAATTGTAAAAGATTTCGGAAC
>JAHEEB010000954.1 GCA_024640925.1 Bacteroidota bacterium
TTTTTATAAAGCACGATTATTAAGTATATCAAGTTGGGTTGGATTCAAAACAGTGGATATTCTGTTAAAATAGTCTTCATTCTTTGTCATGACCTTTGAATCTATTGTTATTTTAGTTATGACAATTCTTTTTTTATTCCCCTAATATTCCGGATAAAATATTTATTGGCTTAAAAAGATAAAAGAACAAACTATATTTTTTTTCATAGCTTATTGATCACATAAGCCAAACACAAACATCTTCGTTTTATTTCTTTATTATCATTTGTGTCATTCCATTCTCCTTTCTCTCAAAAATTCCCCTTGAATTTATATTTCTTATTCTCTCTGTCCACAAGGAAATTGAACATATAACTGTATGAAAGGTTTACTGAGTATTGTGTTGATGTGCCCTGAAGACCTTTGTTGTTTACCATTGCCCCACTCAGATTGAAATTGTGTCGTTTTTTCAGGGTGTAGCCACAGGTAAGTCTCAAATTTATAATGTCAGCTATGATTTCTTCCTGGTTATTTGAGTTGCTGTATGTGCCAATAAAAGCTGCTTTAAACTTTTCGAAAAATGCCTTTTGCAGGGAGAGGTTATAGCTCATAACATTTAATGTCATTTCGGGCATTATATTGCGATTGTAATTTACCGTGGCTGATGCTGTAAACCTCTGTGGTATTAAAGTAAAAAGGTAAGAAACCGTGGTGTTGTAAATGGTATTCCCGGTAAAACTCTGGTCATCTTCCTGCTTTTCCGAGGCTTCCTGGTAAGTGAAAGAAGCATTGATATTCTGCCGTTTTTCCTTAGTACTTTGCAGCAGATAATTCACGTTTACCGATTCTGTCAGGTTCAGCTGTGTATACGATAAAGTATCGAGGTTTTCATATTCATTGGTCTGGGTCACCTGGCTGTATATATCCTTTATGTGAACATATGTTTGCAGGTTCGAAAGTGATGCTGCCAGACTAAGACGCTTAGTGAGAGCCGAAGAGGCATTCACTGAATAAATAAACCTGGAGCTGCGGTTTGTTTTTTGTTCTTCGAGATTATCCTTCTGATATCCTGCATCAACAGCAAGGGTTAACCACTTTTTAATGGATGTGGAAAAATTTGCAGTTATATTCTCAAAATCGTTATGAAAATAATAAGCACCCAGAGTTCGATAGTTTGGAGATACTCTTTCGTATGTTGCACCAATCTTTCCGATTTTTGAACTTTGAGAAACACTTGCTTTATAGGCATTATGCAATGACTGGTCACCAGTGCTTTCCAGGAAATTATCCCTAAACCTTCTGTCGCTACTATCACTCCTACTAATGTCTTCATTTAATACACTCAGGGCATATTCGAACGAAACGGAAAGACTTTCTATAGGTTTAAAATTAACGGCAACGCTTCCACACAGGTTGTCTACTGGTTTCAGAAATGCGGTATCGTTTTCATCAAAATGCAGCGATCCCGCATCTTCTTTTGCCTTGAATACATTAAAGCTTGCATCCACATATTTATTCAGGTATTCAATCTTAAAGCCACCACCCATTCTTCTGTATGACGGATCGGAACCCAATGTGTCTCCATTAGCCGCTTTCTGCAATCTGCCATACATTGCAGCAAACTTCAGGGATTTATTCGGGGTAAGTTCCAGACCACCACCAAAAAATTCATGCCCTGCTAGTGTATAAGG
Source organism: Bacteroidota bacterium (assembly GCA_024640925.1). Taxonomy (GTDB): domain Bacteria; phylum Bacteroidota; class Bacteroidia; order Bacteroidales; family UBA10428; genus UBA10428. The sequence continues at coordinate 1,671 of JAHEEB010000954.1, forward strand.
TGAAAAACTCATCGAAGAGTAACCAATATGTGTTGTTACCCATTTATACGAGGGTGAAAGGGAAAAGCGGTTAAAGGGCTGTGAAAGGTTTGCTGTAGCCTGGTTATTTGTATATGCAAAAGAAAAGGGAAGGCTCACTACTCCAAAAAGGCTTGTGTTAAGGTTTCCTGACAGATACCAGGAATATGGCTCCTGATTATTGTTGGTGTCGGGAGAAAAATAGGCTATCTGACTAAGCGAAATGCCCCCATTAGTGGCCATTATGGGTGCCTGGGCAATCTCTTCTATATCCTGGGCATATGTAATGCTTAAATTTGATATGATAACAAGTACAACTAATATCGTGTAGGTCTTCTTCATTTGCCTGATTACATTTTAACTGTTAGAGTATTGCTGAGTTCCGATGTACTTCCATCAGTATAGACTGCCTTAATACAATATCTGTAGGATTTCTCGGGACTAAGCTTATTATCTGTATAACTATCGGTTTGTGAATTTCCATAAAGCTTCATTGGTTCATCATCTACACTCCTGTATATTATAACTCTTTCAACCTTTTTCTCTGCTTTTATATTCCAGGAAAGAACGACATTATCGGTATACTCTTTCTTTTTTAGTTTTATGCTTTCCTGAAATCCGGAAGGAACTTTAAAATATTCTGTATTTGAAGCCTTAGAAAGTAACCCGCTTTGATCTTCCGCCGCCAGGTAATAAATGTATTCTTTCCCTGCTTCAGAGCTTTTGTCGGTGTATACTGAATTTATTTCTGAGGTCTTTTCGAATGTGGCTATTTTCTCATAGGTAGAATCATTGATTGTTCTTCTATACACATGATGGCATTTCACATCTGTACTGCTGCTGTTA
>JAHEEB010000955.1 GCA_024640925.1 Bacteroidota bacterium
CAGTAGGAGCAACATTATTGTAGACAAGCAAACCATTACCAACAAGCTCCGTAGGAGCAACATTATGGTAGACAAGCAAACCACTTCCAACAAGCTCCGTAGGAGCAACATTATGGTAGACAAGCAAACCACTACCAACAAGCTCCGTAGGAGCAACATTATGGTAGACAAGCAAACCACTACCAACAAGCTCCGTAGGAGCAACATTATGGTAAACAAGCAAACCATTACCAACAAGCTCCGTAGGAGCAACATTATGGTAGACAAGCAAACCACTTCCAACAAGCTCCGTAGGAGCAACATTATGGTAGAACGATATATTCTAAATCCAAATATTTATTAGTATGGCAAACACATACACACAAATTAACATCCATGCCGTATTCGCAGTTCAGGGAAGAGAAAATATATTAAAATCTGAATTCAGAAATGAGATTTTTAAGTATATGTATGGCATTCTAAAAAACAATAAACAGTTTCCTCTTGCGATTAATGGTTACCAAGATCATGTTCATTTATTTTTCGAGCTTCATCCTACTTCTGCCTTATCAGATGTAGTTCGTATAGTGAAAACTAATTCATCAAAATGGATAAATGAAAGGAAATTTCTACCAGGGAAATATGCCTGGCAGGAAGGATATGGAGCATTTTCATATTCTCGTTCTCAAAGGAATAGTGTAATTCAGTATATTATGAAACAAGAAGAACATCACAAGAAGAGGCCATTCAAGGAAGAATATTTAGAGCTTCTAATTAAAAATGAAATTGAATATGATCAGAACTATGTATTTGAATTTTATGATATTTAAAATTAAAAATAATACCGCTCCTACAGAGCTTAAATCAATGTGTATAATTTGTCTACCAGACTTTCACACCTACGGTGTTTTTTTATGAACAAATCAATGATTTTAATTAAAAGCTCAGTAGGAGCAAAATTAAGGTGGATAAAAAAACATTACTTACAGAGGATCAGCAGCATTATAAAATCAAATAATAAACAAAAATGACAAACGGTTTAAAACAGAAAATCAACTTTTTAATCCTTTCTTTATTAATCGCAGCCTGTTCAAGGAATCTTACCTATAAAGATGGTATTATTACTGAGGAATTTGTTTACGACACAGCTGATTTTCCGTCGTGTCATGCTGCAACCATAGCCGAAACGCCAAAAGGACTCGTAACAGCTTTCTTTGGGGGAACAGAAGAGAGAAACCCGGATGTGTGCATCTATGTATGCCGAAAAATAGATGGGGAATGGACGAAACCAAAGGAAGTGGCTAATGGAATAATTAACGATACTTTACGCTACCCGACATGGAATCCGGTTTTGTTCCAGGTACCCAACGGTGAATTGCTTCTGTTTTATAAGGTTGGGCCAAATCCTGCAACATGGCAGGGAATGCTTATGCGCTCTAAAGACAATGGCGAAAACTGGTCAAAACCCGATTCACTGCCAAAAGGATTTGTTGGTCCTGTAAAAAACAAACCAATATTGCTTAAAAATGGTACCCTTATCTGTCCATCAAGCACCGAGGGTGATGGTGGTTGGAGAGTTCATTTTGAAACCACAAAAGATTATGGAAAAACCTGGGAAAAGATAGGCCCCATAAACGATGGAAAAATATATAATGCTATACAGCCAAGTATATTGACATACAAAGATGGTCGGTTACAAATTATCTGCCGCAGCAAAAATTGCATGATACTCGAATCGTGGTCGTCAGATAGTGGAAAAACATGGTCGCTCATAAAAGAGTCGGAACTTCCAAACAACAATTCGGGTACCGATGCCGTAAGTCTCAGCGATGGAAAACAATTGCTGGTTTACAACCATGTTAAAACCCCTGCAAATGCACCAAAAGGTTACAGAACCCCGCTGAATGTTTCAGTTTCAAAAGATGGAAAAACATGGGATGCGGCTTTAATTCTTGAAGACTCAGAAATAGGACAGTACTCCTACCCTTCTGTAATTCAATCAGCAGATGGGATGGTGCATATTGTTTATACCTGGCGCAGGGAGAAAATAAAATATGTGATGATTGACCCAGCTAAATTAAAAACCAAAAGAATTGAAAACGAGAAATGGCCAGAATAGTCCCCCTTTGAAGGGGGTTAGGGGGATGAAAAAATGAATAACGATAACTTCAATTATAATAAAAAATTAAAAGTATTCGCCCGAAAGAATCGTAATAATGGAACAAAGGCCGAAATCCGACTTTGGTGTGAATTATTGCGAAACAAACAAATGATGGGATATTCATTCTTAAGACAGAGATCTATTGGACTTTATATAGCAGATTTCTTCTGTAAAGAACTAAAATTAGTAATTGAAACTGATGGATACACACATACTTTGGATGAAGTATATTCAAATGACTTAAAAAAGACTGCTTACCTCGAAAAAATTGGTATTAAAGTCTTAAGATTTACTGATGATGAAGTGATGAAGAATATTGAGAATGTCAAAAGGACAATTGAGGAATGGATTAAAACTCATCCCCCTACCCCCTTTAAAGGGGGACAAGACTCTA
>JAHEEB010000956.1 GCA_024640925.1 Bacteroidota bacterium
GGGCATCAATCGGAAATGCAACATTCGAGAGTGTCAATTACTTCAACTTTCAAAAGTTTCTCGATTTGCAAATGATGGATAATGTACACCCGCTTATTTCTATAAGAAGTTTTGCTAAACAATGGGGTAGTGAGGAATTTCTTTTGCAGGATTATGCAGATCACCTGAAAATGCCCATTACTCCTGTCAAACATTTAATTATGAGAATGGCTTTTAATGGGTTTGTTTTTTACGACAACAATACAGAAATGGTCACGATAAAACCAAGGTTATACGATTATGTAGCTGCCAGTGTGAATAAGATAGATTATGATGTAATTGGGTTTTCTTCAAAGGTTGAGTCTCCTATGGAAAATGCCATTTTTGACCTGCGTACTTATGATATGACAATCAATGGAATTCCGAAAATATTTGTGAGCGATTCGCAGAATGTGGTTATTTTCCCTAAGAATAATACCATTATTCTTAAACATAACCGCAACTTCCAGTTCGATGGCACAGTGGTTGCCGGATTACTTACACTTTATGGACAAAACCTGTTTTTTAATTACGACTCATTTAAAGTTAACCTGCAAAACATTGATTCAGTAAATATCGATTTCATGACTGGTAAACTGGATAATTATGGATTACCGATGATTGCAAGAGTTAAAAATTCTCTTCAAAATGTTACAGGAGAGATACTTATTGACGAAATCGAAAACAAATCGGGTAGGGTGAGTCATCCTCAATATCCTATATTCAAGAGTAAAGCGGTTTCGTATGTTTATTATCAGTCATCTGACATACAAAAAGGTGCTTATGATGCCAACGATTTTTATTTTGCTGTCGATCCATTTATTATGGATAGTCTTGACAACTTTAATGCCTATTCTATGGCATTTACAGGCAAATTTGTCTCAGGTGGAATATTCCCCGAAATTGGTAAAGAACTTGTCTTGCAACCCGACTATTCTCTTGGGTTTAAGCACACTGCTCCACCAGAAGGTATGCCTTTGTATGGCGGTAAAGCTATGTATAGCAACGATTTGTGGCTATCTAATAACGGCTTGATTGGAAATGGAACAATAAAATATCTGACTTCAACTACCGAATCGGACAATTTTGTTTTTTTCCCCGATTCAATGAATACAAAATCCCAAAAATTTACAATTGAAAAACAACTGGCCGGAACAGAATATCCCCGGGTTAGTTCAAAGAACAATTACATCCACTGGGAACCATACAACGATATGATGTATTCCAAAAAGACCGATACGGATTTTTCTATGTTCAATGATTCGACTACTCTTTCCGGTAATCTTGAACTTAGTCCCTCAGGGCTGACTGGCGATGGCCGTATGGATTTGAAGAATTCAGATTTATTATCGGATGGCTTTTTATACAAAGCAAATGAAATCTATGCCGACACATCCGATTTCTTTCTGAAATCATTACAGGCCGAAGGATTTACTGTTTTAACCGAAAATGTGAACAGCCATATTGACTACAACTCTCATAAAGGTCTGTTTCAATCGAATGAGGGTTATTCCCTTGTTACATTCCCCGAAAACAAATACATAAGTTATATCGACTATTTCACCTGGAACATGGATGAAAAAAAACTTGCAATGGGTACGCCAACTCCTCAGACACCTGATACTACCGGGGAAGATGTGGAACCTATTGGGCCACGTTTTATTTCAACAGATAGAGACCAGGATTCTCTTAGTTTTATTTCCCCTCTTGCATTTTACGACTATAAAAACAATTTTATTAATGCCACCGGAGTCAAATTTATTGAGGTGGCAGATGCTCGTATATACCCAAATGAAGGCCTGATTACTGTTCAACCCGATTACAAGATAAAAACTCTTGAGAAGACAAGAATTAGGGCAAACAAAGTTTCTAAATATCATACACTGCATACAGCAACAATAAATATAGCAAGTCGTAATTATTATTCGGGTATTGCCAATTACGACTATATAAACGAGAACGGAGATTTACAACTTATTCATTTCAAAGAAGTAGAAGTTGACTCTGCTGGCCAGTCAGTGGCCCGGGGTCTTATTAGCGAAACAAACGAGTTTACATTGAGCCCTGTATACAGTTATCAGGGTAAAGTATTGTTATTTGCTAATGATTCACTTCTTACTTTTAAAGGGGGGACAAAACTGGATGTAACGTGCGACAAGTTTGAAACGAATTGGTTATATTTCGAATCGCGCATCGATCCGAATGATATTTATATTCCTCTTGACCAACAAACTAAAAATATAGACCGGAATAATGTCTATTCAGGAATGTTTATACATTACGATTCTACTCATGTTTACCCTGCCTTTTTTACTCCTCGGAAAAGCTATAGCGATAAACAGATTATTTCGCCCAAAGGATTTCTTTATTTCGATAAGGCACAACAATTATACAAAATCGGTTCAAAAGAAAAAATTGATAGCTTCCAGCTGGCAGAAGATTACCTGAGCTTTCAAAGACAGGATTGTAAGCTTTATAGCGAGGGGAATATCAACCTGGGTCAGGAT
>JAHEEB010000957.1 GCA_024640925.1 Bacteroidota bacterium
TGATTAGAAGTAGCTGGTATCTGATATATTTTCCCTGTCTGATTGTCGAGAATATAAATGCCGCGGCCTTCGGTACCAAACCAGATATCACCATCGGAATCTTCGATAATAGCCATAACATTTGAAAAATCTATTTTTAAAGAGCCTTGAGCAGCAGGGCCACAGTTAATGAATGTCCTGGTTTCCGGATTGAACAAATCTACACCCGAAGCCAACAGACCGAGCCAGATTCGATTCTTACTATCGCGGCATATATTCCAGACATTTGCCGAATGAATGTGTTCAATGCTTTTATCATCGGTATTAAATCTTGTAAATATTCTTCTGTCAGCATCATATGAAAGGAACCCGCCAGAATATGTCCCGATTAGAATGTTTCCATTGGCATCTTCATTCAGACTGGTTATTACATCGGTCGATAAAGAATTAAAGTTGTCCGGTCTATAATGGAACTCCGAAATTTTGCCTGAATTATCTATCATATAAAGTCCCTGTCCATCGGTGCCGGCCCATATGCGTTGTTTTGTATCCTGATAAAGACTGATCACTGATTTGTTATGCAGAAAACTTAAGTCTCCCGGTTTGGTCAGATACGAATTAAACTTGTATTTCGAAGGATCGTAATAGTTTACCCCCTCGCCAAACGTTCCGACCCACAGAATGTTGTTGTCATCAAAATATACCGTATAAATATGATCCGAAGCCAAAGAGGAGATTTTTTCTTCGTCCTTGCGAATCGATTGAAAATCCAACGACTTAGTATTGAGTATATTTAATCCTCCGCCATCGGTGCAGATCCATAAATTTCCTTCTCTGTCAAGTGCCATGTCGCCCATCAAAACATTTGAAGTTAATTGATTTTTCCCCATGGTATAAATCTCTGATTTGCCTTCAGACGGGTTGTACGAACACAAGCCATGCACATTGGCCGAAATCCATATAATCCCATATGAATCTTCGATTAAGGTTTTTTTATAGTTGTTGGTGAGCGAAGGATCTCTTTTATAGGCAATTGATTTAAAAGTTTCCGTATGAGGGTCAAACTTTTGAATCTCATCACTTTCTGTAGCTACATAAATATCTCCGTTTCTGGTTTCAAGTATATCATATATACTAAAAGCATTGATTGAGCCTGAATTACCGGAAACAGGTTTATATACTTTAAAGCTATCCGTTTCAGGCAAGTATTTTGCCAGTCCCCAGTTTGTACAAATCCATACAGAACCATCTCGAAATAACTTAATCCTATTAATTCTTTCACCAAAAGAATACTGTCCTCCAAAATGACGGAAGGTTTCGTTTTTTTTATTGAATTTATTTAATCCACTGCTATATGTACCTATCCAGAGATTCCCTTTATTATCTTCGGAAAGGCTCAAGATTCGGTCGCCAGATAGAGAATTCGGTTTGTTATCCGATCGGTATATTTTTATTTCAAATCCATCGAAGCGACAAAGTCCGTTGCGGGTACCGAACCACATAAATCCATCTGAATCTTTAAAAATGCATTCTATGATATTGTTTGATAGCCCATCTTTTTGAGTAATCTTCGAAAATCCCAAGGCTTCGAAAGGCAAACCAAGAGCATTGTTTATTGCTAAAAACAGAAAAATTAAGATTATACTGAAGTTAAATTTTTTCATACGGATAATCATAATTCCGTTGGATGATTATTTAAACCCAGTTTACGCATTAGAGAATGCGTAAACGATTGCTGTAACAATTTCTAAATCGGTGCCTTGCATGCTGTTGAAATTTTCAATATTTCTATTGTTTAATCCGGGTTAAAGATATGAATTTTCATTGAATTTCCTGATTACAGCAAGATGGAGGGCCAGTTAAATTGCTTGTTTAAAGAAAAAAGGGCTTTGCCTGTTTCTTTTGGCTCGGCCCTTTTTGCCCCATATTTAATACTATCACTTACTTGAAAGCTGGAACATATTGTTTTAAGTTGCCTGAATTGGAAAGTCTTATTTCAGATGCAGGGATGGGAAGCATCCCCCAGGTATTAGATATAAATTCCCTTCCACTAAAATCATCTTTATTCTGAATACCCGAGGGTACATCCCAACTTGCATCTATTTTTTCTTTGGTATAATCAAGCCCCCTGCGAAGTAAATCCCATTTACGATGTCCCTCGCCGGAAAGCTCTACACGTCGTTCATGATAAATATCATCGAGAGTAATGCTGGTGAGAGCTGCGCCATCGCCCATGGCCCGTATGCGGACCTGGTTCAGGTATCCAGCCGCCTTGCCTGCATCAGTATCAAGAAGAAGTTCCGAAGCTATCAAAAGGACTTCGGCATACCTCATGTCGATATAATTTTTGGGCCAGTTAAGTTCCGAAGTTCCGTTTACAGGCAGAAATTCATATCGGGGCATATATTTATAATTAAAGTATCCCGTATTCTGGAATGCTTTCGTATAACTTGTAAGTTCATCATCGGCATTGAAAACAGAGACCTCACGACGAACATTGTCGGTAGCTTCAAACTCATCATAAAGCGACCAGGTAATAACACC
>JAHEEB010000226.1 GCA_024640925.1 Bacteroidota bacterium
CCACTAAAATTATTCATAGGAACAATTTTTTTCATTTCAAGTCTTGCCGGATATGCACAAAGTATAGTAATCAGTTCGGGTAGTATAAGCATTAAGGATAGTACCAGTTTGACCCTTTCCGGCACATCTCTTATCAATAACGGCTATTTATCGGCAGACGATTCAACTACACTAATAATTAGAGGATCAGACCAATTGGAATTAGGTGGCTCATCAGAAATTACTTCCGGAAACCTCAAAGTAATGACCGATCTGAGTCTGAATACCATTCTCCATTTAAATGGCAATATAAGTATGTCTTCCGGAGTGTTTACCCTAAACTACAATATGTTCTTGGGAGGAAAAATTATGGGAGAAACTGAAGAAAACCGAATAACATCAACCGGTTCAACCGAGATAATAAAGAATGTTACCCTGGTAGCAAACCGGAATGTAAATCCCGGGAATATTGGTATTAAAATAACTCCGGTAGCCAACTATAACCAAATAGAAATCAGACGCGGTCATCAGTCAATTTTAAATGGTTCCTCTTCAAGTATTAACCGGTATTACTCATTTCCTTCTTTCAACGAATTAACTTCAATACAATTCTGTTACTTCGATGCTGAACTAAATGGTTTAACTGAAGGAAACCTTGTAATGTTTGGAGAACAGCAAAGCTTTTGGGTTCCTTTGCAGTTAATAAATTCTGATGTAATAAATAATTTTTTTACGGTTGCTATCGAACCACCGTTAAGCCGAATATCTCTTTTTGAAGGTGAATCGGCATTCATTGAAATTCCAACAGGCATTTCTCCAAATTCCGATGGTATAAATGACTTATTTATTTTACCGGATATAGAAAACTTTCCAAATAACCGGTTGGTCATTTTTAACCAGTGGGGCGATATGCTATTCATGGCTTCGCCATACCAGAATGACTGGGGAGGTGAATCGGATTATGGAATCATTAAAACAGATGAAATGATTTTGCCCGATGGAACTTATTTCTTTGTTTTTTACCCCGACAGAAGTCAATCACAAAACTTTAAAAGCGGTTCTTTTGAGATTAAAACGAAAGAAAAACCATGAACAGAATTAAAATAAGATTAATTCCTGCAGCACTTTCACTTGTTATGTTACAAGGCATACACTGTCAGGATCAACCCGATGTTGGTAATTATATGTTTTTCCTGCCCCTTGTAAATCCTGCAGCATCGGGTAGTTATAACGATTTCTCCGGCGCTGTTTTTGCAAGGAAACAATGGTTCTCAATAGACGGTTCACCATTGCTTTGTGGCGTTCATATTATACAACCTTTAGGAAACAACTCAATCGGGGCTTCATTAAACCAGGAAAGTATTGGGGTACATTCGAAACAAAAACTATTTGGCTATTATACATATAAAATTAATTTCAGCAAATCGCATCACCTGGCTTTTGGATTAGGAGGCGGAGGAATTCTTCTAAAAAGTAATTATGACAAAGTAAAAACAACCGATGGTGCTGATAACATGTTTGCAGGTTCAAAAACAGTAGTACGACCCGATTTTAACTTTGGAATTTTTTATTTTTCAAATAATTATCACCTTGGGGTTTCAATTCCTTCAATGATTCACAATACAATTGTAAATAACGATGGTGAACTTGAAGGATACTCATCCCTTGTAGTAAATTATTGGCAATATTATCTTCATGGTGGGTTTGATTTAAAAATAAATAAGGAATATACCTTCTCTGCTGCATCTCTCACAAAAGTTGCGCTTAACACACCCGTCGATTTTGATTTAAATGTTCAGCTCCAATATCTCAATTTGTTTGGTGGAGGAATTTCTTACCGGACAAAAAGCGATGTTATATTTTTCGGTAATGTGAAGATTACCGATATGTTTCGTCTTTGTTACTGTTATCACAGTTACTTCAATATCAAAGGCCGCTATTTAACTGGTCACGAAGTTATTTTAACTTTTAACAAGCCAAAATTGAAACCAGCAGTTATTCAAACCCCGAGGTTTTAATTTCTATTTAAAGAAAATCTTTTGTTCCTCTGTTAACTTTTAGTCCATAAATTGAGAAATGGCTAATAATGTACCAAAAAATATTTAGTAATATGAATTAGTTATTTTAGCTTGAAGTAAATCCAATTCATCAATTTTTCTATATGAATATCTGATAATTATGTTTTAATAAAGTTATCCTGAATATATTTGTGCGATTAAAACCAAAACATTTTATTATGCTTAATGAGTGTATCTTAAATTCAACAAAGATGAGAAGGTTAATTGTTTTTCTTTTTGTAATAACGGTGTTTACCCATCACGATATAATAGCTCAGAGCGTTGGCATTTCTGACCAGCCAATAGTCGTTGATAAGAGCGCTGCCCTGGAGATAAGAACGAATTCTAAGGGCTTGTTAATCCCCCGACTTACTGAATCAGAACGCGATGCAATATCATCTCCTGCGACCGGGTTGTTAATATACCAGACCGATTCAAACGAGGGATTCTTTTACTTCAATGGTAATGTATGGGTTTCAATTGGGGCAACAGGTTCTGATACGGACATTGATCCGACAAATGAAATTCAAGCCATAAGTATTTCGAACGATACTATTTATTTAAATAATGGCGGAGGATATATAAAACTTCCGGAACTGGCAGATAATTCAGTTACTACATCAAAGATACAGGATGCACAGATTACAGCTTCAAAATTAAATTCGATGGGTGCCAGTACCGATCAGTTTTTATGCTATAATGGCTCCACCTGGGTGCCACAAAGTATCTCGGGGGGGTTAACATATATGGGTACATGGAATGCATCTTCTAATACACCTACACTCAGCGATGCAACCGGTCAGAATAGCGAATATTATATAGTAAATACCGCAGGTACACTAAATCTGGGTTCGGGTTCCATAACATTTAGTTTGGGCGACTGGGTAATCCATAATGGAACATCGTGGCAAAAAATGAACAATTCAAACGATGTAAATTCGGTTTTTGGCCGTAAGGGTGCTGTTATTGCTCAAACTGGCGATTACACATGGGCACAGATCAATAAAACCACCTCCAGTATAGGCGACATTGCCGATGTTGGAGTATCTACTGCAACTACCGGAAATCTGCTGATTGCAAATGGCAGTTCATGGAATAGCACAGCTATAAATGGTGATGTTGCAGTAGATGCATCGGGAAATTTGCAAATTAATTCGAAAGCAATACTATATAGCGATCTACGGGATCCTTCTTCAACTGCGGCAAACAGAATATTGCGCTGGAGTGGTACACAATGGGAAGATGCATTGTTAAGCTCCATTGAAGGGGATGCCAGCACTACCAACGAGATTCAAACACTTGCCTTCACATCTCCAAATCTTACTCTTACCAATGGAGGTTCGGTTGACCTTAGCCCTTTGATAGATACCATTGCTGATAACCAGAAACTAACCTTGTCTGGTAATGCTCTTTCAATTGAACACGGAAACTCTGTTGATTTAAGTTCTTTCAAAGATAATTTGGGAAACCACACTGCTACTGCAAATTTACTAACAAATGGTCACTACATTTCATACGACGGATCGAGTGCTGGATTATTTGTAACTAAAGACAACTTTTTGGCTATAGGAGCAACCGAATCAAAAGCACCTCTTCGTATTAGCACGGCTGAGGATATTCAGGTATATATGGAAAGCACCTCCAATTCACCGACTATGATGTATCTTTCAATGGAACCAACTGCTTCTGTTTCATCAGGTTTATATTTTTTGTCCTTTGTTGGAAATGGAACATCGGCAGGAAGTATTGAATATACCGGAACAGGAGTAAAATATAATGAATCTTCCGATAGACGGTTAAAAGAAAATATTGTACCCACTCATTTTAGCCTTTCCGACTTAATGAAAATTGAAGTGTGTGATTATAATTTCAAGAATTCGATAAATCAATGTACTGGTTTTATTGCCCAGGATTTGTATCAAATATATCCTGTTGCCGTAAGTGTAGGAGGTGATGATGCAAACAAAAAACCGTGGGCAGTGGATTATAGTAAACTTACACCACTTCTTACCAAGTCTATCCAGGAATTAAACAATAAAGTCGAGAAGCTTGAAACAGAAAATGAACAATTAAAAACGAAACTTGCTACTCTTGAAGATAACGAGAAACGACTAACTGAACTGGAAGCTCAGGTAAAAGTCCTCATGGAGTCAACAGGACAAGTTACAATGAAATAATCAAACGGTTTTTATTATTACAAAAATGAACAAATGCCATTAAAATATATTATAGGAATTTTTATTATCATTATTTGTACTACCGGTTATTCTCAGAGTCTTGTGATTAATTCGGGTAGTATTAGTATGAAAGATAGCACCTGCCTTACACTTTCAAAAACTTCTCTTATTAATAATGGTTCTTTTGAAGCGGGCGATTCAACCACAATAATTATTAATGAAGCCGATAGCGGAATGGGATTTAGCGGCTCCTCAGAAATAATTGCCGGGAACATGACTATTGAGTCCAATTTCAGCCTTAATACCATTCTCGATTTAAAGGGAAATATTACGATGTCTTCCGGGCTTTTTACCCTAAACAACAATATGCTTCTGGGTGGAGAAATATTAGGAGAACGAGAAGAAAGCAGAATAACCTCAAACGGATCCGCAGAGATAATCAAGGAAACAACTTTAGAAGCAAATCAAGCGATAAATCCCGGAAATATTGGAATAATAGTAACTCCTACTGCTAATTACGGACAAATTGAAATCAGGCGTGGTCATCAGTCTTTTTTAAATGGTTCATCTTTAAGTATTAACCGGTATTATTCATTCCCTGCATTTGATGAATCAACTCAGGTTCAATTCACCTATTTAGATGCCGACTTAAATGGATTGAATGAAAAAAGTCTTGTATTAATGGGCGAACTGCAAAATTCATGGGTCCCCATAACAAATACTAGTGCTGACTTAGTAAATAACTCTTATACAACCACAATAGATCAAGCTGTTACACGTATTTCCCTTTTCAAAGGAGAATTGGCCGATATTGAAGTGCCAACCGGATTTTCACCGAATTCGGATGGAGTTAACGACCTTTTTGTAATACCAGGAATTGAAAATTTCACAAATAACAGGCTAATTATTTTTAATCAATGGGGTGATGTCTTATTTACGGCTTCACCATATCGAAATAATTGGGGAGGAGAATCGGAAAGCAAAATCATAAAAACAGATGAGATGATATTGCCTGATGGAACTTATTTCTTTGTTTTTTACCCGGATAAATATTATTCTCAAAACTTTAAAAGCGGACCTGTTGAAATAAAGACTGAAGAAAAACAATAAAGGAAATGTACCAGTATTTCAAAAATAAAATAAAACTACTTTCAGCTATTCTATCTATAGTTATTTCTCAAAACATTCAGTGTCAGGATCAACCAGATATTGGAAATTACATGTTTTTTCTGCCACTTGTTAATCCGGCCGCATCGGGTCAATATTCCGATTTATCAGGTGCCATTTTTGGAAGGAAACAATGGTTCTCAATAGACGGTTCACCCATGAGATGTGGTTTTCATATTATAAATCCCGTAGGAAATAATTCTTTTGGTGGTTCCTTAACCCAGGAAAGTATTGGAATACATTCAAAACAAAAACTGTTTGGTTTCTATACTTATAAAATAAATTTCAGCAGATCAAAGCACATGACTTTTGGGTTAGGAGGCGGAGGAATATTACTAAAAAGTAACTTTAGCAAAGTAAAAACTACCGATGCTGGCGATAATATGTTTGTGGGATCAAAAACAGTATTGCGCCCCGATTTTAACTTTGGCATCTTTTATTATTCCGATAATTATCATCTGGGAGTTTCAATCCCTTCAATGATTCGCAATACCATTGTAAATAACAATGGAGAACTGGAAGGATATTCATCTTTAATGATTGATTATTGGCAGTATTATATTCATGGTGGTTTCGATGTAGAAATAGACAAAGATTATACATTCTCTGCTTCGACTCTTACAAAAATTGCCCATAATGCTCCAATCGATATTGATATAAATGCCCAACTCCAATACTTAAATTTGTTTGGTGGAGGGATTTCTTACCGGACAAAAAGCGAAATTATATTTTTTGGCAATGTGAAGCTTTCAAATGTTTTTAGACTTTGCTATTGTTATCATAGTTACTTCAATATTAATGGTCGTTATTTAACGGGTCACGAAATTATTCTTACCTTTAACTCTCAAAAAACAAAACCAGCGGTAATTCAAAACCCGAGGTTCTAATTTTTTGTGTTTCACTTATGAAGAACTTTCTGGCTTTATTTTTCATATTGCCGGTACTTGTTAATGCACAAGATAAACTGGTTGAAAAAGGCGATGAATTATATTCCCTTTTACAATATAACGATGCACTGGCAATCTATTTAAAAGCTGAATCAAAACTAGTAGATTCTACAGAAAAATACCCAATATTATTACAAATTGCTTCCTGCTATACAAACCTGCATAATCCAAAACAAGCGATAAGATATTTTTCAGCAGCATATTCGCTGGATAATAATTTTACGCCTGAGCAATCGACGGATTATTGCAGCGCACTTATTGAAACAGGTCAATATAACAAGGCAAAATTAATCTTAACCCAATTAAACAGTGGCTCATTTATCGAACAAATTTTATTGGATAAATGCGATTATGCCTTAGCTCACCCGGAACTGGACAGATATATTCAAACACAAGCCATGAAACTCCAGGAGGGATATAGTAATTTTGGTATGACATTGTATAATAAAAAACTTTTATACATCCAGTTTATCAAATCTAAAAATT